>CAIRTF010000137.1 GCA_903881425.1 uncultured Chitinophagaceae bacterium
TGTTACTGAAAGAAAATAAAGAATAACAACAACTAAAGAAAATTGTTACGAGAAATATCAAGTTTATTGAATAAAATTCTTATATGCTCGTTCTCCCCAATATTGATAGCCATCATTTTCTTTTTTTGTACCAATTAAAACAGAATGAATGAACCCGTTTCTTTCTACCTGAATAGTATGAAAAATTTTCTTTTCAGGATTATCTATCAGAAAAAAGTTTAGTCGATTATTAAGGCCGGAATATTGAAGAACACTATCCGAACGACTGATTGCACAATCAAATGCCAATTCTTTCATCATCAATTTACTTCTGTACCAAGTTCCGCCTGTCGGAGATACCAATGGCTTCCCATTATAAATCACTACACTATCATTATAGGCAAATACCGTTAAATGTGTTGAAGATGATTGCGCAAGCCAATGCCCTAATTTATTAGTATAAGTCGAATCATAATTATAATCACTATCTAAAAAAGTTATTCTTTTAATAGTAGGAGGAATTTTTGCAACCGATTTCAAATAGGCGAATATGAATGAACCACCACCGCTATGTCCGTTTAAATGATAATAATATTTTGAAAGATGAATTAATTTAGGAATAGTATCAATAATCGTTTGTGCCAATATTAAATAGTCCTCATGTTTTGTTTTCCACAAAGGCCATGATTTGTAATCATTCTCCAAATAAGCAACAACAATATTTTCATTACTAATTTTATTTCTTATAAATTTTGTTTGCGCTGCTATATGCTGAATATCAAAATGCCAATCATCGCCTTGCTGCATTTGTTTTCCCATTGTTTGCGCAGTACTATTTCCATTGGGCAAAGCAAATAAGATCAGTTGTAATTTTTTATTAGAATGATAATTTGACGGATAATCAATTGTAATAGTCACATCATTACCAAATCGAAAAGAAATAATTGAATCTTTTTGCGCAAAAGAAAATTGACTAAAAAATAGAAACAAACCAAAAGTGTAGATACTTTTCATTCTATAAATATCCTAACTCTTTCAAACATTCATGCAAACTTTCTTTCCAATCTTTTAATGGAATATGAAATTGATTGATGAAATTTTGCTTGTCCATCACAGAATACATTGCTCTTTTTGCCGGAGTAGGATAAGCAGAAGAAGGGATAGGCAAAACCTTACAATTCAATCCGGATAGGGATTGTATGGCAACAGCAAAATCGTACCAGGAAATAATTCCATCATTACTGAAATGGAAAATATTAGTTAGAAGTCTGGAATCGAGAGTCGGGAATTGAAGAATTATTTCCATAATTGCTTCAGCCAAATCATTGGCATATGTAGGCGAGCCAATCTGATCATTCACTACTTTTATTTCTTCACATTCTTTCATCAAACGCAACATTGTCTTTACAAAATTATTGCCATGGGCACTATATACCCAAGAAGTTCTGATAATGATAGATTGCGGATTATTTTCAATTGCCAACTGCTCTCCTTTCAATTTGGTAAAACCATATTCATTCAAAGGATTTGTTGTATCACTTTCTGTATAAGGCTTTGAAGCAGTCCCATCAAAAACATAATCTGTCGAAACCGTAATAAAGCGGCAATTGATTTTTGCGCATTCCTTTGCCATCAATCTAACAGCAGTTGCATTGACCGTATAAGCCAATTCTTTTTCTGTTTCTGCTTTATCAACTGCTGTATAAGCAGCGCAATTAATAAAATATTGCGGATGATATTTTTCAAAAAATGGTCCAATGGTTTCAGACTGACTTAAATCGAGTTGATTTCTGTCAACGAATAAAAAATCAAATGAAGATAAAAATTTAGGTGAAAGTATTTCTAATGCATGACCTAACTGTCCGTTTTTTCCTGTTACTATAATCAATGGTTTGATCATGTTTACAAACTCCAATATTTTCTGGAAGAAATTTTATTTCGATAGGTCCCTTTTAAATCTGCAATCAATGCTTTGGGTTTAGTAATAGAAGCAAAATAGGCATCATCCATTTTTTTATAATCATTATGCGGAACAGTTATGATCACCGCATCGTAATCATTCGCTAAATTCTTTTCTAATGCAAAACCATATTCATGTTTTAATTCATCAGAATTTGCGTAACTATCAGTTACATGTACATTCAAATGATAAGATTTCAACGCACTCACTACATCTGCAACTTTAGAGTTTCGGATATCGGTTACATTTTCTTTAAAAGTTGCACCCATCACTAAAACTTTTGACAGTTTTACATTTTCGGCATTCTCCAATAAATGCATCAGTACTTTTTCAGCAACATGTTTACCCATTCCATCATTGGTAACACGACCTGCAGTAATTATTTTAGAAGTATACCCAAGATGAGAGGCTTTATAAGTTAAGTAGTAAGGATCAACACCAATGCAATGACCGCCAACCAAGCCCGGAAAGAATTTCAGAAAATTCCATTTTGTTCCCGCTGCTTCCAAAACTTCATAGGTATTGATATTCATCTTATCGAAAATGATAGATAATTCATTCATCAAACCAATATTCAAATCACGTTGTGTATTCTCAATAATTTTTGCAGCTTCGGCTACTTTAATTGAAGATGCTTTATGTATTCCTGCTTTTACAACTAATCCATAAACATCTGCAATAATATTTTTCGATTCTTCATCACATCCCGAAACCACTTTCACAATATTTGCTAAACTATGTTCTTTATCACCCGGATTAATTCTTTCAGGCGAATACCCTAATTTAAAATCAATAATATTTTTCAGCCCGCTTAATTTTTCAATTACCGGCAAACAATCTTCTTCTGTGCAACCCGGATACACCGTTGATTCAAACACTACATAATCGCCTTTCTTAATCACTTTACCAATCGTCTCCGACGCTTTTAAAACAGGAATTAAATCAGGAATATTATGCTCATCAACTGGAGTTGGAACCGCAACAATAAAAAACTTTGCTTTTCTTAATTCGTCTAATGAGTTAGTAAAAACAATATCGGCTCCATCAAATTCATCTTTGCTTAATTCATTGCTTGGATCAATTCCATTTTTCATCATCTCTACTCTGTCTGCATTAATATCAAATCCAATCACAGATATTTTTTTTGCAAATGCCAAGGCAATAGGAAGACCCACATAACCCAATCCTATGACTGCTAATTTCTCTTGTTTATTGATGAGTGATGAAAGCATTGTTATTTTTTATTGATAAACTCTTTAGGTAATTTATATAACTCTTCTTGCGGAAGCGATTTAAAATAGTCATATGTTTTCTTTAAACCCTCTGCCCGCAATACTTTTGGCTCCCATCCTAAAATCTGTTTTGCTTTGGTGATGTCCGGCTGACGTTGTTTGGGATCATCAACAGGCAATGGCTTATAAATAATTTTTACTGTTGAACCGGTTAATTTCAACACTTCTTCAGCAAAATCTTTTAAAGAAATTTCATTCGGATTACCAATGTTCACCGGCATATGATAATCGCTCAGTAATAAACGATAAATTCCTTCAATCAAATCATCTACATAACAAAATGAACGTGTTTGACTACCATCACCAAACACTGTCAAATTTTCACCACGTAAAGCTTGTCCTATAAATGCAGGCAATGCTCTTCCATCATTCAATCGCATTCTTGGTCCATAAGTATTGAAGATGCGAACAATTCTTGTTTCTATGTTATGAATATTATGATAAGCCATGGTAATAGCTTCCTGAAAACGTTTGGCTTCATCATATACACCACGCGGACCAACAGGATTTACGTTACCCCAATATTCTTCGCTTTGCGGATGAACTAACGGATCTCCATAAATTTCACTGGTAGATGCAATTAATACTCTTGCTTTTTTTTCTTTAGCCAATCCCAAACAATTATGAATACCCAATGATCCAACTTTTAATGTTTGAATGGGGATTTTTAAATAATCGATCGGACTTGCAGGAGAAGCAAAATGGAGTATATAATCTAAAGTGCCCGGAACATGAATGAATTTTGAAACATCGTGATGATAAAATTCAAATTCCTTTAATTTAAAAAGATGTTCAATGTTTTTAAGATCGCCTGTTATTAAATTATCCATTCCAATAACATCGTAGCCTTCTTTGATAAAGCGATCACATAAATGCGAACCTAAAAAACCCGCAGCTCCTGTTATTAAAACTCTTTTATTTGACATGATTAATTTAATTAAAATTAATTTCTACCAACACTTTCATAATGATATCCTTTTTCACGAATTTGTTTTACTTCAAACAAATTTCTTCCATCAAAAATAACTTTATTGTGCAATTTGTCATTCATCAATTCAAAGTCAGGCGTTCTGAATTCATTCCATTCTGTTGCAATAATTAATGCATCGGCTTTATTCAGAGCATCGTATTGATTTTCTGCAAAGTTAATTTTATTACCAAGCAATTTTTTTACATTACCCATTGCTTCCGGATCAAAAGCTGTAACCGAAGCGCCGGCTTCAGTCAAAGCATCAATTAAATATAATGCAGGAGCTTCACGGATATCATCAGTATTAGGTTTAAAGGCCAATCCCCACAATGCAAAATGTTTACCTTGTAAGTTATTTTTAAAGTAAGATTTTATTTTAGGGATGAGATGCAACTTTTGATTTTCATTTACATCTTCCACTGCTTTCAAAATTTTAAAATCATATTTTGCTTCTTCAGCCGATTTGATTAATGCTTGTACATCTTTAGGAAAGCAGCTTCCGCCATAACCAATTCCGGGAAATAAAAAACGCTTACCAATTCTATCGTCACTTCCAATTCCTCTTCTCACCATATCAACATCTGCACCCAACTTTTCACACAATTGTGCAATTTCATTCATGAAAGAAATCTTAGTTGCTAAAAAAGAATTCGCTGCATATTTTGTCAGCTCAGCACTTTTTTCATCCATAAAAATTACAGGGTTACCCTGACGCACATAAGGTGCATACAAATCGCCCATTACTTTTCTTGCTCTTTCCGAATTTGTACCAATCACTACTCTATCAGGTTTCATAAAATCATCTACTGCAACACCTTCGCGTAAAAATTCAGGATTACTTACCACATCAAATTCACCTTTATAATTTGCTGCAACAGCTGCATGTACTTTATCAGCAGTTCCAACAGGAACAGTACTTTTATCAACGATTACTTTGTAACCTGTCAAAATTTTTCCCAAATCCGAGGCAACACCTAACACATATTTTAAATCAGCAGAGCCATCTTCTCCGGGTGGCGTAGGCAATGCTAAAAAAATAATCTGTGCATCTTCAACACCTTTTTTCAAATCAGTTGTAAATGATAATCTATGCTCTTTTAAATTTCTTAAAAATATTTTTTCTAAGCCGGGTTCATAAATGGTAATCTCACCATTTGCTAATTTGTTTACTTTATTTGCATCAATATCAATGCAAGTAACATGATTACCCGTTTCAGCAAAACAAGTGCCCGACACTAATCCAACATATCCTGTACCAACAACTGCTATCTTCATAGTTTATTTATTTATAAAATTTAAGACTTCTGTAGTGATGTAATTCAATTGCTCTTCATCCAATTCAGTATGCATGGGCAAAGAGATCACTCTTTCTGTTAACCAATCTGTTGTTTTCAACTCATAGTGATCTAATCCAAACGAAGCAAACATTTTTTGTTTATGTCCCGGAACCGGATAATAAATCATTGAAGGTATTTTTTTCTCAGCGAGATAAACATTCAATTCATCTCTATTCACATCATTCAACACTAAAGTATATTGGTGATATACATGTGATGAATAATCAGCAACAAAAGGCGTAATTATTTTTGGATGATTCTTGAAAGCATTATTATAAAATGTTGCGGCTTTCTGACGAGCAATGATATAATGATCTAACTCTTTTATTTTGATATTTAAAATGGCAGCTTGAATAGAATCCAATCTGGAATTGCATCCTACCACATCATGATAATATCTTTTACTCTGGCCATGATTGGCAATCATTTTCATCTTATCTGCCAATGCATCATCATTTGTAAAGATGGCACCACCATCTCCATATGCACCTAAATTTTTGCTCGGATAAAATGAAGTGCATCCAATATGTCCGATACTTCCTGTTTTCTTTTTTCTTCCATTGCTAAATGTATAATCACAACCAATTGCTTGTGCATTATCTTCAATCACATATAAATGATGTTCTTCGGCAATTTGCATGATGGCTTCCATGTTCGCTGCATGTCCGTATAAATGAACCGGAACAATGGCTTTTGTTTTTGGAGTAATCGCTTTTTTAATTGATTCAACATCAATGCAAAAAGTTCTTGCATCTACCTCAACAAATACAGGCTTCAGTTTTAATAAGGCCACTACTTCTGTTGTAGCAATATATGTAAATGATGGAGTAATCACTTCATCACCCGGTTGCAAATCCAAAGCCATCATAGCAATTTGCAATGCATCTGTTCCATTTGCACAACAAATAGTATGTTTCGATCCTTGATAATTATTTAAAGCAACCGTAAAATCTTGAACCGCTTTTCCATTAATGTATGCAGCACTATCCAATACTTCATGTATGGCGGTATCTACTTCCTCTTTTATTTTCAGATACTGATTCTTAGTATCTACCATTTGTATTGGCCTCATAATCAAATTTAGATGGGTGCAAAACTACTGCAAAAAATCGTGAAAAAACCATATACCACTGCTTATTGTCCACACTTGCTTTTCAGTGAATTTTAATCTGTTTATTTGTATTCAAATCAACTATTACTTGCAATTTCTATACAACATATTTATCCGCATCTATCCTGCAATTGCATGGTGTATTAGTTTTAAAAATACTAAAGCCAAATTATGGCTAAAAGGAAGAAAAAATATTTTTGAAAGATTAGCAACCGCATTCAATCATAATCAAGATAAAATTATCTGGATGCATTGCGCATCATTAGGAGAGTTTGAGCAAGGCAGACCAATCATTGAAGCCATTAAACAACGAGAATCAAGTTATAAAATATTACTTACTTTTTTTTCTCCATCTGGTTATGAAGTAAGAAAAAATTATGAAGGTGCAGATTGGATTTTTTATTTGCCGATGGATTCACCATCGAATGCCAAACATTTTTTTGATACCGTTCAACCTTCATTGATCTTATTTGTAAAATATGAGTTCTGGTTTTATTATACAACCGAAGCTAAAAAAAGAAATATTCCATTATTATTAGTGTCGGGTATTTTCAGAAACAATCAACCTTTCTTTCAATGGTATGGAAGCCTGCATAAAAAAATGTTGCAGTGTTTTACTTATTTTTTTGTGCAAAATGAAGAGTCTCTTGAATTACTCAACAGCATTGGATTTCATCAAAATGTAATAATAAGCGGCGATACCAGATTTGACAGAGTAATTGCTATTGCAAAACAATTTCAATCATTTCCAATTATCGAAAAATTTATTGATAATAAAAAAGTTATTGTTGCAGGAAGTACGTGGACGGAAGACGATGAAGAATTAGATCATTATGCCAATACACATCCGGAAATAAAATTTATTATTGCGCCGCATGAAATTGAAGAAGAAAGAATAGAGGAATGTTTAAATTTGTATAAAAATGTTGTTTTATATTCTCAACTCAATGATCAAAACAATCTGTTAGAAAATAAAAATGTTTTGATTATTGATAATATCGGTATGTTAAGCAGTTTGTATAAATATGCCACAGTTTGTTATGTTGGCGGTGCATTTGGAGAAGATGGCGTACACAATGTTTTAGAAGCTGCTGTTTATTTTAAACCTGTAGTATTCGGTCCTGAATATGATGAGTATGCCGAAGCTGTTGAATTACTTGATGCTGAAGGAGCTTACACCGTTGAAAATGTTTTGGAATTAGAAAATATCTTTAATAAACTTCTTGCAGAAGATGATATATATAAAAAGCATTGCATTAATGCGGGTAATTATGTAAAAACAAAAGCAGGTGCAACAAAAAAAATTGTAGACTACATTTATGAAAACCGTCTTTTAACCAATTGATGAAAATGAACAACAATTGTATCATCATCTTTCCATCCCAATTTTACTTTTAATTCTCTTTGAATCCAATATTCTGCTTCAGGATAAATATTAAACCCATTAATTGTTTTAATACTTCTCTCATACATCGTTTCATCGCCTCTAAACAATTCATTGATAAATAAAAATCGATCATTCACACCAATGGCTTTTTTCAAATCTCTTACCGGTGAAGCTTGTAAAATATTCGCCACCTCTGTTTTTTCCTCTTTCAATTCATCATTCAAACTTTTTTGCGAACTGCTCATTACATCATTCAATTCTACATTTTCATTTTTTATTTGGTGTATCAGAGTAGGTATTTCAATTTCCTGATCAAAGAGCCATCCTGATAGATCATCTTTTTTATGAACGGCTTTATGAGGTTTATGCTCAATCATATTTACCTCAACAGGTTGCACATTATTTGCATTTACAGAAGGCATTACTACCGATATATGTTCGCTGCTGTTGGAAGGGCTATTTGCTTGTTGCAATTCGGCCAGTAATAATTGAGCGGTCATTATTAATTTATCTGTGCCAAGCTTTTGATCAAATTGTTCTTTTAATTTGTCAATAAGTGTTTCCACTCTTTCCATCGGATGTGATACATTTGGGGGGTTAATAACAATTGCACTAAAGTTAGCAATATTCAGGGATATAAGTAATTTTCAGGATTATGTTTATTGAACCAAATTTAAAAGGAGAAAGACGCGGATGGATTGAAGTGATCTGCGGTAGCATGTTCAGCGGTAAAACGGAAGAATTGATTCGTCGTTTGAAACGTGTCAAGATTGCTAATTTAAAAGTGGAGATTTTTAAACCTGCCATTGATATTCGTTATGATGAGACCAAAGTAGTGAGTCATGATGCTAATGCTATTCAATCAACGCCAATAGAAAATTCTCAAACCATTTTATTGATGGCACAAGATGTTGACGTGGTAGGTATTGATGAAGTTCAATTCTTTGATGACCAGATCATGAATGTTTGTGAAACCCTTGCCAGACGTGGCACTCGTGTAATTGTGGCCGGATTGGATATGGATTATCTGGGTAATCCATTCGGACAAATGCCTAATTTATTAGCCATTGCAGATTATATTACCAAGCTGCATGCTATTTGTGTAGTGTGTGGTAATATTGCTAATATATCTTACAGAAAAACCAATCAGGAAGGGCAGGTATTGGTGGGTGAAAAAGATATTTATGAACCACGATGCAGAATCTGTGCTCAACTAAAATGATTAATTTAAAACATATAACCAGTTTAGTAAAAAAAGATGTGTTATTAGAAACACGTCAGCAATATACTTTTTATGGCATCCTATTATATGTAGCTTCTACTATTTTTGTTGTGTACTTATCTGTTGGCGAGCCTGATGAAAAAGTTTGGAATAGTTTATTCTGGATTATCCAATTATTTGTTTGTGTGAATGCAGTGGCTAAAAGTTTTTTAGCAGAGAATAAAGGCAGAATGTTATACTTCTATTCTATTGCAGGTGCAGTTGATTTTATGTTGTCGAAATTAATTTTTAATGTATTGCTCATGTGTTTGATGAGCATACTAAGTTTAGCCATCTTTGCTTTGCTATTAGGTAATCCATTGCAGAATCTCTTTACGTTTGTTGGCATTGTTTTTTTAGGTGGTATCAGTTTAAGTTTGGTATTTACTTTTTTAGCAGCCATCGCCGCAAAAGCCCAACAGCAGGCCGCTTTAATGGCCATTATGGGTTTCCCGATTATTATTCCGCAGTTATTATTGTTGATGAA
>CAIRTF010000138.1 GCA_903881425.1 uncultured Chitinophagaceae bacterium
GAAAACAACTTAGAAAATGGAAGTACACCACCACCCACACGTTGAAAAGAAAAGTTTCAAAGAATACCTGCTCGAAGGATTAATGATATTCTTAGCTGTAACCATGGGTTTTATTGCAGAAAATGTAAGGGAGAAAATAGTTGAAAATCATAGAGAAAAGGAATTTGCAATTACACTAATGGAGGATTTAAAAAATGATACATTAGATTTAAACAAAAGCATTCCCTTTTGGGCTAACTATAAGAATTGCATCGATACAATTAGAACTGAGATTGATAAAAAAGAGAATAACAGGGATTTGCTTTTGCTTTATAGCAATACAGCCAAGCTGAACACTAATTTCACATTCAGGTATCATGACCGAACAATCATGCAGTTAAAAGCCGGTAATTTCAGATTGATTCGCAGTAAAATTGTATCTGATACTCTGGTTGAATATGATGCAGTTTATAATACGCTGCTTAAAAATATTGAGGGTAATTATGATGTACATAAGCTAAGACAAATGACCCTTAGTGAACAGTTATTCTCTTCCCGGTATTTTTTATTGGCAAAAAATCATGAACAACTTGATTCTGCTTTTAAAACAGACCCTGAAGCATTTACTATCCGGAAAGGAAAAGAAGATATTTTGTTTGAATATTACAACTTTTTGTATGATCATAAAAGTCTTTGTAATTCCAGACTATTTTTTTTAAAACGACAACAAAAATGGGCAATTGGCTTAATTAAATTAATTCAAAAAGAATATCATTTAGAACATGAATAGAAAAACACTTAATACCATCATAAGATTACTTATTTATGTAGCGATTGGCTTTGCTGCTGCTTATTTCTGGAAGAAAATGAAGGGTTGAGTTGAAAGTTTTAAGTTGAGTTATAAGTAAGAACAATAACCCCAACTTATTACTTAAAACTTATAAGTTCTTACATGATTTCTGCAATATCGTGCATAATGCGTTTGGCAATATTATCTGCTGTGGTTTCAAAATTACTTTCTGCATAAATACGGATAATAGGTTCTGTATTGCTGGTGCGCAAATGCACCCAATCATTTTCAAATTCAATCTTTAACCCGTCTTCTGTATTAATAGGGTATCTTTTGTATTTTTCTTTGATGGCTTCAAATACTTTTTCAACATTGATGCCTGATTTTAATTCAATCTTATTCTTACTCATAAAATAATCAGGATACGTATTGCGTAACTGTTTGGCTGATTTATGCGCTCTTGCCAAATGCGTTAAGAATAAAGCAATACCCATCAATGCATCTCTTCCGTAATGCAACTCGGGTAAAATAACCCCACCATTGCCTTCGCCACCAATCACTGCATTTACAGCTTTCATTTTATTCACCACATTTACTTCACCCACAGCACTGGGAAAATATTCACCGCCATGTTTAATAGTAATATCTTTTAATGCTCTTGTAGAAGACATATTGCTAACGGTATTGCCTTTTTTTTGTTGTAACACATAATCAGCAACAGCCACCAATGTATATTCTTCGCCAAACAGACTTCCATCTTCACAAACAAAACACAAACGATCTACATCCGGATCAACTGCAATACCCAAATCAGCATTTTGTTTTTTTACTTCGCTGCATAATTCACCCAAATGCTGAGGAAGCGGTTCCGGGTTATGTGCAAATTTACCGTTCACTTCTGCATTCAATACCGTAAAATCTTTTACCCCTAATGTTTTTAATAATTCAGGAACAGCAAATGCGCCACTGCTGTTAATGGCATCTACCACAATTTTAAATTTGCGTTTTTTGATCGCATCAAAATCGATTAACTTATTGGCATAAATGGTATCAATATGTTTTTTTAGAGCGGTAGTGTTATGAATATGTTTACCTAATGCATCAACTGAAACAAATTCATAATCATCTTTATCTGCAATGGCTAAAATTGTTGCACCATCAGCCGCACTGATAAATTCTCCTTTATCATTCAATAATTTTAATGCATTCCATTCTTTAGGATTATGGCTGGCCGTTACAATAATGCCACCGGCTGCTGCTTCAAATACAACGGTCATTTCAACTGTAGGTGTTGTGCTTAATCCAAGATCGATCACATCAAATCCCAATGCATTTAAAGTGCTGACTACAATATTCTGCACCATTTCGCCACTGATCCTTCCATCACGACCAACAACTATTTTTTTATCAGGTGAATGTTGAGAAAGCCAAGTGCCATATGCAGCAGTAAAACGAACAATATCTAATGGACTTAATGTATCGCCGGGTTTACCGCCGATTGTTCCTCTGATACCGGATATGCTTTTAATGAGTGCCATGCAGTAGGATTTAGGATGCTGCAAACATAAAGGAAAAAATTAAGTATTCTTTCCTGAAGGGCAATTGCAAAGATTTTTAAAAAAAGTATTCGCGCATTAATTCTTTCGCGGACGAATCAGGTAGGTATCGGGTACATATTTATTGGGCAAAAAAGGAAATGCTCTTGTAGGCATATGATCGATATCTGTTTGCTCAGGAGTTAATACTATCATCCCATCTAATTTGGATTTCAAGATACCAAAACCCTGTGAAGTTTTTGTGTTGAGTGTATCAAAAGAATTATGCTGTAGACTATTTTTTGGAACAATAAAGGCATTGGGCATTTGTTCGGGATAATATTCTTCTCTTGATTTCTTTTCTAATAATTGAGGCAATATCTTTTTTAATGTGGCAGTGTCTAATTTATTCTGTGCATTGACAGAAGCAAAAGTTACTAAAGCTGTAAGCAGAAATAATATTTTCATAAAAATATTTATGATGAATAAAGTTAATAAAAAATAAGAATAAAGGATTTTGCCAAAAACTAATACAATGTTAAACGAGTGCATGTAAACTTTATCTTTACGCTACCATGACAACTCCATTCATTTTAATCAGTTTTTGGGAAAGATTTTGGATATGGCTTGACGGCCAGGACACATATATTTTCTTAAAGATCAATAACGATTGGCATAATTCTTTTTTGGATACTGTTTATCCCTGGTGGAGAGAAGCGAATACATGGATACCCTTGTATTTATTTTTGATTGTTTTTTTATGGATGAATGCAGGCAAAAAAGCCGGCTGGTGGATTTTGTTTGCTGTGATAACGGTTGTATTAACGGATCAGATCAGTGCACATCTTATCAAAAATTTGGTGATGCGCCCAAGACCTTGTCAGGATAATGTTCTGGCTTATCATGTTCGTTTGTTATTAAGTAATTGTTCAGGTGGATTTAGTTTCCCGTCTTCTCATGCTACCAATCATTTTGGTTTTGCCGTTTTTATTTTTCTTACTTTAAAAAATATCATTGGCAAATGGAGATTTGCTTTTTTATTTTGGGCAGCCAGCATTGCATACGGACAAGTGTATGTAGGCGTACATTATCCGTTGGATGTTATTTGCGGTTCTGTATTAGGCATTTTTATCGGATTTTTTACAGCGTATATTTTTAATCATATATTTGAAGAACTTCAATTGTTTCACAAGCAACCAAAACAAATATGATCTCTAATAAGGCTGCCTGGTATGTGATTCTGTCTTGCTGTATAGTGTATATCATAGGTCTTTTTATTCCTTTAATGGAAATTGATGCAGCCCAATATGCTTCGATCAGTCGTGAAATGCTCGATAATAAAAGTTTATTGCAGATTTATGATTTAGGAACAGATTATTTGGATAAACCACCCATGTTATTTTGGCTTTCTGCTTTGAGTATGAAAATTTTTGGTATTCATGGATGGTCATACAGATTGCCGTCTTTATTATTTTCTTTACTCGCTATTTATGCTACTTATCGGTTGGCATTGATCTTTTATAAAAAAGAAATTGCAACGTTAAGTGCATTGGTATTGGCTGCTTGTCAGGCAATGTTTTTAATCAATCACGATGTTAGAACAGATACCATGCTAATGGGCTGGGTAGCATTAAGTATCTGGCAATTGGCTGCCTGGTATGAGTACAAAAAATGGAAATATTTTTTGTAGCATTCATTGCTGTTGCAGGTGGCATGATGACTAAAGGCCCGATCGCATTGATGGTTCCGGTATTTGCATTTGCGCCTCATTTTATATTAAGAAGAGAATGGAAACAATTTTTTAGATGGGAGTATATTGCAGGATTGATCATCATTGGTATTTTATTGTTACCCATGAGTATAGGATTGTATCAGCAATACGATCTGCATCCCGGAAAAATTATTCATGGTGTGCCGATAAAATCCGGCTTGCGTTTTTATTACTGGACACAAAGTTTTGGCAGAATTACCGGAGAAAGCGAATGGCATGAAAACGGTTCCATCTTTTTCTTGCTGCAAAATATGTTGTGGAGTTTCCTGCCATGGATCATTTATTTTTTATTGGCTTTATTCTTCAGCATTAAAAAAATATTTCAACAAAAATTTTTCTTACAAAGCAGTCAGGAATTTATCACGTCCGGTGGTTTTATATTAACGTATTTGGCCTTGGGGAGCAGTCAGGCACAATTACCGCATTATATTTTTGTAGCATTTCCGCTTGCAGCCATTGTTACCGGAAATTTTTTATACCAGTTATTAGAAACAAATCATTTCTTAAAATTCAAGAAACCGTTGCTGATGTTTCAGGTATTTGTATATGTGTTATTGTGGATCAGTATCATTATGATATTAGCTGTTGTTTTTGAATCCGTTTCTATTTATACTGCGATTGCTTGCTTTTTGGTTTGTTTGGGCATGTTCCCGGTTTTATTTGCCGATAAGGATAGTTATTATAAAATTTTGGAAGCATCATTCTATACAATCATCGGTCTTAATTTGTTTCTCAATATTTCATTTTATCCGGCTTTGTTAAAATATCAGGCGGGTAATACTGCGGCAGATTATATTAACGAACATCAATTACCTAAGAACAATATTTTTATTTACGGAATGTTTGAAGGAAGAACATTGGATTTTTATGGCAATCATATCTTTCAGCATAAGAATGATAAAAAAGAATTTCTTGCATCTGATATTATCATGACACCCATCGATAGTGTTAATTCAATTAAAAAAGACTGGCCTCAAATGAAAGTGTTGTTTACCGGTCCTGATTTTCATGTAACCAGATTAACGTTTCAATTTTTAAATCCATTAGAAAGAGATAAAGAAGTTGGCAAATATGTAATTGCAGATCTGGATGGTAAATAAGTATGGCTAAAAATCGAATGATGCAATTGTTTTGGGATAATCCAATTTATAACTCTTCTCAATGCCATTTTCTTTTACATGAAATATATTTATTTGATTTTTTTCAAAGTCGTATAAGATGTTACAATCCACTTCCACTTTTTTGAAAGAGGAAATATTGGGAATATCGAAATAAGTCCAGATACTTTCTTGCTGTTGTTCGTAACCTACATAATGCAGAGGATAGAGTTTGCCATCTATTTTAATTTTAAGTTTATTACTGATATAGGCATTGATCATTTGATTATTCAGTGATTGATCAGTTGGATGAATCAGATCAACTTTATTGTTCATTTTCTTTAAACCGGCTTCCAGATCTTCTGTAAAAATGCGAACGCTCACATCCACATTTTTTTCAGTAGCATTGTGTTGTATTTCAATAACCGATACATAAAAGGGGTGGAGCAGGGCTATAATTCCTGTTATCATCCATTGGTATAAACTATTTGCCATTCAACATTCATTTTTGTATTTGGCAAATGTCATTATTAATTTTCAACTTTAGCACATGAACGATTTTCAAATTTATTTTAGTCTGGGTTATCATCACATCGCCGATTTGCGTGGTATCGATCATATACTATTCATTGCTGCTTTGTGTTTGCGCTATCAATTAATAGATTGGAAAAAAATATTGTTATTGGTTACTGCTTTTACCATTGGTCATTCTATTACATTGGCATTAAGTGCATTAAATATCGTTCATTATTCATCCAAATGGATCGAATTTTTAATTCCGGTTACCATTGTTATCACAGCAGTAAGCAATGTGTTTGTAAAGAAATTTACTTTCAAATCAAAATTTCCCATCATTTATTTCTTTGCCTTATTTTTTGGATTGATACATGGATTGGGATTCAGCAATTACCTGAAAAGCTTATTGGGAAAGGATCAGAGCATCATCACACAATTATTTGCCTTTAATATAGGATTGGAAGCAGGGCAATTATTGATCGTTGCCATCATTATGCTGATTTCATTTATCTTAGTGGGCATTTTTAAAGTGAACAGAAGAGAATATCTGTTATTCGGATCGGCAGCCATTTTTGCATTAGCATTACAAATGGGAATGGACAGGATTCCATGGTAATTAGTCGGGAGTCAGTAGAAAATTATTAATGATTAATGAAACAAATAAACCACTAAACAATAAAACCAAACACTGATGAGAAAATTACTTGTTTTGTTTTTGTGTGCATCATCCATGATGTTAAATGCGCAGAACATAATGAATAATCCAACCTCGAACCATGGCAACAGGTTCGAGCAGTTAGGAACTATTCTTCCAACACCAAATGAATATCGTACCGCCAGTGGTGCACCCGGACCAAAGTATTGGCAGCAACGTGCTGATTACGATATTAAATGTTCTTTGGATGAAAAAGCACTTACCCTTACAGGAAGTGAAACCATTACTTATTATAATAACTCACCTGATGTGCTAATTTATTTATGGTTGCAGTTGGATGAAAATGAACATAGCAGTATCAACAATGCAAATTATCAGGATGCCAGCACATTGGCAAGACAAGGAGTTAGCACAACCCAAATCGATAGAATTGTTGATGCAAAAAACGATAATGGTTATGGTGATAAAATTGCCAGGATCACTGATGCGTTGGGTAAATCATTAAAATACACCATCAATAAAACCATGATGCGTGTTGAATTACCGGTGAAACTAAAACCGGGAGAAAAATTTGTTTTTAATATTGATTGGAGCTATAAAATTTCTGATCGTTTAACATTTGCCGGTAGAGGCGGTTATGAATATTTTCCTGAAGATGGAAACTATTTGTTTACCATGACGCAATGGTATCCTCGTTTATGTGTGTACAGCGATTTTCAGGGATGGCAAAATCATCAGTTCACCGGTCGTGGTGAATTTGCTTTAACCTTCGGCAACTTTAAAGTAGCCATGACTGTACCTGCAGATCATATAATATTAGCAACAGGCGAAGGTCAGAATTATGCGCAAGTATTAACTGCTGCACAACAAAAACGTTGGGCAGAAGCACAAACCGCAAAAGAACCGGTTGAAATAGTAACATTAGCAGAAGCAACAGCTGCCGAAAAAACAAAAAGTACTGCCAAGAAAACATGGATCTTTAAAGCAGATATGGTTAGAGATTTTGCATGGACATCTTCCCGCAAATTTATTTGGGATGCCATGGCTGCAAATGTTGAAGGCAAAAAAGTAATGTGCATGAGTGGTTATGGTAAAGAAGCCTATGGTTTATATCGTAAGTATTCAACTAAATTGGTTGCACATACTGTTAAATCATATTCTCATTTTACATTCCCTTATCCGTATCCGGTTGCACAAAGTATTGAAGCAAGCAATGGTATGGAATATCCGATGATCTGTTTCAACAATGGCAGAACCAATAAAGACGGTACTTACAGCGAAGCAACAAAGAACGGAATGGTGGGAGTGATCATTCATGAAGTAGGACATAATTTCTTCCCGATGATTGTGAACAGCGATGAAAGACAATGGAGTTGGATGGATGAAGGCTTAAATACTTTCTGCGAATATTTAACGGAAGAATTGTACGATAATAAATTTCCTTCTCGCAGAGGGCCGGGTTGGACGATTGCTGATTACATGAAATTGCCGAAAGATCAATTAGAACCCATCATGACGAATAGTGAAAACATTATTCAGTTTGGTCCGAATGCTTATTCAAAACCGGCTACTGCATTAAATATTTTACGCGAAACAGTTATGGGCAGAGAATTATTTGATTATTCGTTTCGTGAATATGCACGTCGTTGGGCATTCAAACATCCAACACCTGCAGATTTATTCCGTACAATGGAAGATGCCAGTGCAGAAGATTTAGATTGGTATTGGAGAGGTTGGTTCTTTGGAATAGAACCCGTGGATATTGCAATTGATACTGTTAAACATGCCATAGTGGATATTGATGCGGTAGCACAAGCCGGTGCCGGTTTTGGTGGTCGCGGTGGTGGTAATGCTCCCGCCAATGCAGGTCGTGGCGGTGCAAGAGGTTTAGACCGACCTTCTGTAAATCCTTTTGAAGATATTTCTAAGATCAGAAACAGAGAAGATAAAAAAATTACTTTCTTAACAGATGCTGATACCAGCTTACGCGATTTTTATTGGAAGTACGACAGAGGTATTATTCCTTATGATACTTCTATTAAAGTAAATGCACCCGCAGGTGGTTTTGGCGGAACACCCGAACCATTAAGTGCAGAAGAAAAAGCAAAATATGCCAATTTAAATTTGTATGAAATTACTTTCAGTAATAAAGGCGGATTGGTAATGCCGATCATTGTTCAATTTACTTTTGAAGACGGTACCACACAAACAGAAAGAATTCCTGCGCAGATCTGGCGCAAGAATGAAAATAAAGTAACCAAAGTGTTTGTAACCAATAAAAAAGCAACAGGCATTAAATTAGATCCGATGCGTGAAACTGCTGATATTGATGAAAGCAATAACAGTTGGCCAAAAGCAACAGAACCAAGCAAAGTAGCCATTTTTAAAGCACGTCAGGCTGCAAGAGGCGCCGGTAACGGAGCACAAAATCCAATGCAGGCATTGGGTAATAAATAAAATTACCAGTATTAATTTTTTATAAAGCCACTTGATTAATTTCGGGTGGCTTTATCATTTATTATCATGAAAAAATATTTCTATTTCATTCTTTTTTTGTTGCTTGCTTTTTCTCTGCAAGCAGCAACAGTAGATACTATTTCTATTTACAGCAATGCCATGCATAAAACTTCAAAAGCCGTTGTGATAAAACCTGCTGCTTATGATAATGAAAAGCATTTTCCGGTAGTGTATTTATTGCATGGTTATGCAGGTGATTTTAGTAATTGGATAAAATTAGTGCCTCAAATAAAACAATATGCCGATGCTTTTCAATTGATGATTGTTTGTCCGGATGGTGCGTATGCAAGTTGGTATTTAGATAGTCCGGTGGATACGGCCTATAAATATGAAACCTATATTGGTACAGAAGTACCGGATTATATTGATGCACATTATACAACTATTGCTAACCGGAAAGCCAGAGCCATTACAGGTTTGAGCATGGGCGGACATGGTGCTTTGTTTTTAGCATTTCGTCATCAGGATATTTTTAGTGCCTGCGGAAGTATGAGTGGTCTTCCCGATTTATTGAAAGATGAATACGATATTATTAAAAGGTTAGGAGACACCATTGCCAATGCAGATAATTGGAGAAACTATTCAGTGATTCATGTGATTGATAAATATCCGAAGGACTCACTAGCTATTATTTTTGATTGCGGAACAGAAGATGCTTTTTATCCGGGCAATATTGATTTACATGAGAAAATGGTACAGTTGAAAATTGAACATGATTTTATTGTAAGACCCGGCAAACACGATTGGAATTATTGGCGCAATGCAGTAGCCTATCAATTATTATTCTTCAGAAAATATTTTGATTCGGTAAAATTGAATTAGTTTTTTGGCACTCCGAGTTTGTTGAGGAGTTATGCTTCGATAAACTCAGCATTACGCACCTAGCAGGAAAGATTTTAAAACTTAATGGAACCATCCACATATTTTGTTTTCTTCTTCGCGTTCTTTTTTTCGTAGTCCAATACGGCTTTGGGTTTTGCAGCTACGGTATCTTTCTTAATAAGTGTAGTATCTTTTTTTATTGGAGTGATATCCATTGTTTCTCTATTTCTTGATTCTGTTTGCGGCATTACCAATTCATTAAACACATAAGTCTCTGTTCTTAATAATGACATAGAACCCGGACGATAATATTTCCACACGCCATGTTTTACAGAGGGAGATTCGATCTTCACAATTTTCTTTTCAACTTTATGTGCTTCGTAAAAATCGGGTACATATACTGTATCAAATTTTCTTTCGGGATCCATGGCATGCCAGCTTTCTTCATGCTCTAACATATTCTGTACAAAATATTGTTGAATGCTGTCTCTCACGCCCCATTTATAATTTTCAATAGCTAACAAATCACCGAGCAGACTAAATCTTTTCCATTTACCAATGCGCAGGTTATTTTTAAAAATACCTTCTTCTTCATAACCGGGATTGCCACGTAATTCATCAAAATGCAAAACCCATTTACCTTGTTTTAAATCTTTTGTATCAATGCAATTCAATGTATCGCCACTATTGGTTAATCGAAATGTTTTGCATTGCGAATAAGAAATGGTTGTAATGAAAATAAAAAAGATAAAAAGCC
>CAIRTF010000139.1 GCA_903881425.1 uncultured Chitinophagaceae bacterium
AGCTTGCATTCCAATCAAGGAAATACGTTGGGCTCCTGAGCAGTCATCTGCTAGACGTCTTGCCGGTGCAGGTGCAAAAGTTAAACGTGTCAGAGAAAGCGGAAAATTAGTTCGTATATCAAAAAAATCAGGGGAGGTAATTAAATAATGAGTACAGTAAAATACACTCCGAGATTAGCAGATAAGTACAAAAAAGATGTTGTACCTGCTTTAATGAAAAAGTTTGCTTACAAAACCGTAATGCAGGCTCCTAAGTTGGAAAAAATTTGTATCAACCGAGGTGTGAACGGTGCAGTGAATGATAAGAAGATGATCGATGTAGCGATTGGTGAGTTAGAGCAAATTACCGGACAGAAAGCTGTTCCAACAATGAGTAAGAAAGATATCTCCAACTTTAAATTACGTAAAGGAATGCCTATTGGTGCAAGAGTTACTTTGCGTGGTGAAAAGATGTATGAGTTCTTAGATAGATTGGTTTCTGTGGCTTTGCCTCGTGTACGTGATTTTAAAGGAATCAGTGATAAAGCATTTGATGGTCGCGGTAACTATACATTAGGTGTTACAGAGCAAATCATTTTTCCTGAAATTGATATTGATAAAGTAAGCAAGATTACCGGAATGGATATCACATTTGTTACAACAGCCAATACTAATGAAGAAGCGTATGAGTTGTTGAAAGAATTGGGAATGCCTTTCAAAAATTTTAAAAACAATTAATTAAAATAGCAAGATGGCAAAAAAATCAATTATAGCCAGACAAACAAAACGTGAAGCAATGGTGGAGAAATTCACCGCTAAACGCAATGAGTTAAAAGCTGCAGGAGATTATGCCGCTTTAGATAAATTGCCTAAGAATGCATCACCGGTGCGTTTGAAGAACCGTTGCCAATTAACCGGTCGTCCAAAAGGATACATGAGATATTTTGGTCTGTCAAGAATAATGTTTCGTGATATGGCTTTAAACGGAAAAATTCCGGGTGTTAAAAAAGCAAGTTGGTAATAAAATTTCAGAACTGATTTAATTTAATTTATATGATGGTAACTGATCCTATAGCAGATTTTTTAACCAGGATTCGTAATGCTCAGTTAGCGGGTCACAGAATAGTGGAGATCCCTGCTTCTAATTTGAAGAAAAGAATTACTGAGATATTGTATGAACAAGGTTACATCCTTAAATACAAATTTGAAGATGATACTAAACAAGGCTTGATTAAAATTGCTTTGAAGTACGATCCTCAAACAAAACAACCTGCTATCCGCTCTTTGGAAAGAGTAAGTCGTCCGGGTTTGCGTCAATATGCAAAACCAGCAGAAATTAAAAGAGTTATTAATGGCTTGGGCGTTGCTATAGTTAGTACATCAAAAGGTGTATTGACTGATAAACAAGCTAAAGCACAAAATGTAGGTGGTGAGGTTCTTTGCTATATCTACTAATTAAGTAATAAAATAATTTGGTGATGTGATAATGACATCAAATTATTTAAAACCAAGAAGATAATTTAAGCCTTCTATACGGTGGCTGAACACTTCTAAAACATTATCAAATAATCGAATTATTAAATTATCAAATCAAGATTATGTCTCGTATAGGTAAAAAACCGGTTACTATTCCAAAAGGTGTTACTGTTTCAGTTGGTACTGATAATGTAGTAACAGTGAAAGGGCCCAAAGGTGAATTGAAAGAAGCTGTTGATCGCGATATTATTGTTGAAGTGAAAGGTGAAGAAGTTTTATTTGGCCGACCAACAGATCAAATCCGTCATCGTGCTATGCATGGTTTATATCGTGCATTAATTGGCAACTTGGTTAAAGGTGTAACTGAAGGTTATAAAAAAGAATTGGAATTAGTAGGTGTGGGTTTTAAAGCAGCCAATCAAGGAAATACATTGGATCTTTCTTTAGGGTATTCTCATAATATCATTTTCGAAGTGCCTAAAGAACTGAAAGTAGCTACTGCAACTGAAAAAGGTCAAAACCCGAAAATTGTTTTAGAAGGAATCGACAAACAATTATTAGGACAAGTAGCTGCTAAATTAAGAAGCTTGCGTAAGCCTGAACCATATAAAGGAAAAGGTGTGAAATATTCTGACGAAATATTGAGAAGAAAAGCAGGTAAAGCAGCTGGTAAATAATTGAAATAATTTTCTTCCGGCAGAATCGGAAGATGTAAATAGAAATACAATGAATAGCAAATTAGTTCAAAGACAGAAGATCAGATATCGCATCCGTAAAAAAGTTGCCGGTACAAAGGTAAAACCTCGTCTGTCAGTATTCAGAAGCAATGTTGAGATATATGCTCAGTTAATTGATGATGATAATGCAGTTACTATTGTTGCTTCATCTTCAAGAGATAAAGATATTGCTGCACAAAAAGTAACTAAAATCGAGAAAGCAAAATTAGTTGGTGAATCCATTGCACGTAAAGCAAAAGATGCAGGCATTGAAGCAGTAGTTTTTGACAGAGGCGGTAACTTATATCATGGTCGTATCAAAGCTGTTGCTGATGGTGCAAGAGAAGGCGGATTGAAATTCTAATTACTAACAATCATTAATTGTAAGATAAATGTCTAAAGTAGAAAATAAAGTAAAAGCGGGTGGCGACGTTGAACTAAAAGAGAAAGTTGTTGCTATCAATCGTGTGGTAAAAACTACAAAAGGTGGACGTACATTCAGCTTCTCGGCTTTAGTAGTAGTGGGTAATGAAAATGGTGTAGTAGGTCAAGGTTTGGGTAAAGCAAAAGAAGTGCAGGAAGCCATCACAAAAGGAATTGAAGATGCTAAAAAGAATTTAGTAAAAGTGCCGATTATGCATGGAACTATTCCTCACGATCAATTAGCGAAAGCCGGTGCTGCTAAGGTTTTAATTAAACCAGCTGCTCATGGAGCAGGTGTAATTGCAGGTGGTAGCATGCGTGCTGTATTGGAAAGTGCAGGTATCACAGACGTTTTGGCAAAAAGTTTAGGTTCTGCCAATCCTCATAACGTGGTTAAAGCAACTATTAAAGCTTTAACTTCTTTAAGAGAACCTATTCAAGTTGCAAAAACACGTCACATTAAATTAAGCAAAGTATTTAACGGATAATCATCAGTCGGCAGTCGTAAGTCGGCAGTCGTGAGTCAAATCACAGATATATGAAAAAGATTAAAATAACTCAAATTAAAAGTGGCATTGATAGATCTGAGCGTCAAAAACAAACTTTGATTGCTTTAGGATTAAAAAAAGTTAATGCTTCTAAAGAAGTTGAAGCAACTCCCCAAATTTTAGGAATGGTAAACAAAGTGAGCCATTTAATTAAAGTTGAAGAGATCGCTTAACAGCATTTTGAAATTTTATATTTCAAATTTTTAATTAATTGCGAGGGGTGATTCCCCGTAAGTTCAAAATCAATTTAAAATGAAATTACACACATTAAAACCTGCTGCAGGTTCAGTTCACAAAGAAAAAAGATTAGGTCGTGGTGAAGCATCCGGAAAGGGTGGTACATCTACAAAAGGTAATAAAGGTGGTCAAAGCCGTGCCGGTTATCAACGTAAGAATGCACATGAAGGTGGTCAGATGCCTTTGCAACGTCGTGTTCCAAAACGTGGTTTCAAAAACAATAATAAAATTGAATTCGTTGTATTCAATCTTGGTCAGATCGATCAATTAGCTGAAAAGTATGGTTTCACTGAATTCTCATTAGAAAATTTATACATCAACGGATTGATCAATCGTACTGATAAAGTAAAGATATTGGCAACAGGTGAATTGAAAGCAAAACTTTCTTTCAAAGTAAATGCCATGAGTGAAAAAGCAAAAGCTGCTATAGAATCAGCAGGTGGTAAAGTAGAAATTATAAAATAATTTACCGTAATTTGCCTGACGCATCTATGATGCGTTTTTTGGTTTTTGAGCATTAACTCTTCAATTGAATTATCACGTGAAAAAATTCATTCAAACAATAAAGAATATCTGGGCGATAGAAGAATTGCGCAGCAAGATAATTATTACGCTTTCTTTGATATTGGTTTACCGTATCGGTAACCATATTGTATTGCCGGGTATTGACCCGAATTTATTAGATCAAACAAAATTAAATGCATCCAAAAATGGTTTGCTGGGTTTGTTTGATATGTTCTCCGGTGGCGCATTTACGCAAGCGTCTATTTTTGCATTGCATATCATGCCATATATCTCTGCCTCTATCTTTATGCAATTGATGACCATCCTGGTTCCTCAATTACAAAAAGTGCAAAAAGAAGGTGAGAGTGGCAGAAAAAAAATCAATCAATGGACTCGTTATTTGACAGTGATTGTAACTATGTTTCAGGCAGGTGCTTATGTTGCTTATTTGAATAACCCTCAAGGAGGATATGCGCAGGCTATTTTAATTCAGGGATGGATGTTCACTTTCATCACTGTATTAACTTTAACAACAGGTACTTTATTTGTAATGTGGTTGGGTGAAAGAATTCAAGACAAAGGATTAGGTAATGGTACTTCTATTATTATCATGGTTGGTATCTTAAGTCGTTTACCACAATCATTGATTCAGGAATTTACAGCAAAAAGCAATCGTGGTGGTGGTGGTTTATTGATTTTCTTAATTGAAGTAGCCATACTGATCGCTATCATCATGGGCTTGATTATCTTAGTGCAAGGTGTTAGAAAGATACCTGTGAATTATGCAAAACAAATTATTGGCAACAGACAATTTGGTGGTGCAAGACAATTCTTGCCAATCAAAGTAAACAGTGCCGGTGTAATGCCGATCATCTTTGCGCAAGCTATTATGTTCCTGCCAACATTGGTATCGTTCACTAATTTAGATTCTGCAAAAGGAATTGTAAAAGTATTCAACGATCACAGCAATGTTTGGTATATGTTGATCTATTCTGTGATGGTAATCGGATTTACATTTTTATATACAGCATTGATCTTTAATCCAAAACAAATTGGTGAAGATTTAAAACGTAACAACGGATTTATTCCCGGTGTTAAACCTGGTCAACCTACTGCTGATTATATCGGTAACATTATGGATAAGATTACATTGCCGGGTGCTATATTTTTAGCATTTGTTGGTATCATGCCGGGCTTTGCACAAAAATTAAATGTAACACAAAGCTTCAGTACATTTTTTGGTGGTACATCTTTATTAATTATGGTAGGTGTTATCTTAGATACCTTACAACAGATAGAAACTTATTTATTGATGCGCCAATATGATGGATTGATGAGCAGTGGCAGAGTACAAGGCCGACAAACATCTATGCCAACAGGTGCATTATAACAGGATGCATTGAGTGTAAATCAGAAAAAATATTTTATAAAATATAAAACCTGTTAGAATTTTCTAACAGGTTTATTTTTACAATGACACGCAGGAATAATATGATGATCTATAAAACAGATGCTGAAATTGCTTTAATGAAACAAGCTGCTTTATTGGTAAGTAAAACACTTGCCGAAGTAGCCAGTGTATTAAAGCCGGGTATCACAACAATGGAGATAGATAAACTCTGCGCAACTTTTGTAAAAGATCATAAAGCGATACCTTCTTTTTTAAACTATCGAGGTTATCCATACAATGTTTGTGCAAGTGTGAATGATGTTGTTGTACATGGCTTTCCTGATAATATTCCATTGAAAGAAGGTGATATAGTTTCAATTGATATGGGAGTGATATTAAATGGATGGCACGGAGATCATGCCTATACTTTTATTTTAGGTGAAGTGAGTAGCGAGTTGTTGCAATTGGTTCGTGTAACAAAAGAAAGTTTATACAAAGGCATTGAACAAGCTATCATCAATAATAGAGTGGGTGATATTTCTTATGCCATTCAGGAACATACCGAAAAAAAATACGGGTATGGTGTGGTACGTGAATTAGTGGGACATGGTTTAGGTAGAAGTTTACACGAAGATCCGCAAGTGCCTAATTATGGTAAACGCGGCAATGGCCCGAAGTTGAAAGAGAATTTAGTATTGGCTATTGAGCCAATGATTAATTTAGGAACACGGGAAGTATTTACTGAAAGTGATGGCTGGACAGTGAAAACCAGAGATGGTAAACCTTCTGTTCATTTTGAACATGATGTTTGTGTGAAAAGAGATAAGGCTTTAATATTATCTGATTACAGCATTATAGAAACAGCTGAAAAAGCAAATGCCAATTTGAATTCGAACTATTATTAGCTCGGACGAAATTTATTAACTGAACTATATTTGAAGTCTAAGAATTGCTTAGACTTTTTTATTTTTTAAAATGAATGATCAGCAAAAAACTTTATTAGTAATCGGCGGAGGTGCAGCTGGATTTTTTTGTGCCATCAATGTTGCAAAGAGTGATCCTTCATTAAAAGTGATTATTGTTGAGAAGTCTAATAAATTATTGAGTAAGGTAAAAGTAAGTGGTGGTGGACGTTGTAATGTTACTCATGCTTTTTTTGAAATAGATGAATTAAGTAAACGATATCCACGTGGGCAACATTTTTTAAAAAAAGCATTTCATTGGTTTAATACAAAAGATACGATTCAATGGTTTGAAGAAAGAGGAGTAAAATTGAAAGCTGAAAATGATGGAAGAATGTTTCCTGTTTCGAATACATCGCAAACTATTGTTGATTGTTTATTAAAAGAAGCGAATAAATACAGGATTGAAATTTTATTGAATTGTGAAATAAAAGAGATTGGTAAAGAAAATAATTTATTTCAATTACAAACTGCTGACACAAGACTTCTAACTTCTAACTATCTCTGCATTGCTTGTGGTGGATTTCCTAAATCAGATCAATTTAATTGGTTAAAACAATTAGGCCATTCGATTGAAACACCTGTCCCATCTCTCTTTACTTTTAATATCCCAAATAATACAATTACTCAATTGATGGGAGTGAGTGTAGCCAATGCTTTAGTGAAAATCATTGGAACGAAATTGAATGAATCAGGTGCTGTTTTAATTACGCATTGGGGGTTAAGCGGTCCTGCAATCTTACGTTTATCTGCCTGGGGCGCAAAAGAATTAAGTAATAAAAATTATCATTTCTCTGTTCATGTTAATTGGTTAGAAAAGCATAGTGAAAATTCTTTAAGAGAAGAATGGATCTTATTTCGTCAACAATACGGCTCGCAAAAAATAAGTAATAAAAATCCTTTTGAATTACCCAATCGTTTATGGAACTATTTATTACAACAAAGTTTCATTAAAGAAGATACTCGTTGGTCTGATATTACTTCTAAACAACAAAATCAACTCATTAAAAATTTAACCGGACAAGAATTTCACGTAAAAGGTAAAACAACTTTTAAAGAAGAGTTTGTAACCTGTGGTGGTATTAAATTAAATGAGATTGATGTGAATACCATGCAAAGTAAAATCATTGACAATTTATTTTTTGCCGGAGAGATCATTGATGTGGATGGAATAACCGGTGGATTTAATTTTCAAAACGCATGGACAACCGGATGGATCGCTGCAAAAACAATTGTAGAAAAATCTGCACAATAAAAAATCTGTCAACATTCCGATGAAATTCATGTGACAGATTAATAAATTAGCAATTACTATTATCAGCCCTTTTTCTTCGCTGCTTCCTTATTTGCTTTGTAACGCATATCAGGTGTACCATCTTTTTTCAATGGTCCTGCAGGTTTTGCTGCTTCTTTGTTTGCTTTGTAACGCATGTCAGGCGTTCCGTCTTTTTTTGTTGGTCCTGCTGCAGGTTTAGCGGCAACCGGCTTTGCTGCCGGTGCTGCAGGCTTTGCAGCAACAGGTTTTTTAACGGCAGGTTTTGTTTGAGTTGTTTGTGCAAATGATGTACTTGTAATTAATACAAATGCAAGGGCAAGAGACAATAATTTTTTCATACAAAAGTTAGTTTAGAATTCGAATGTAGTAAATAGCATCTATTTTGCAAACAGGAGGTAATTAATTAATCTTTATTAAATAAAATCTCGTAATCATCTTTCCATCAAAAATAAAACAGGTTAAATGAATGAAATTCAAGCTGATATTGACTTTGCAAAGGGTTATCTTCGCTCAAAAAAAATCATAAAAACCACTGATTTTTAGTTTCCATGCCTTACCTTTGCTGCCCCGAATAAAACCCTCGGGATTTTTTTATGAATTTTATTGTTAAACAATTAAACGCAGAAGCACAGGAAGGATCAGCAGTAGCTGAAACAACTGCGGTAACAAATGCCCCTGTTGCACCGGCTGTGGTTGAAACAGCACATGATGATTTTGACTGGAGTGTTGACAAACGTAATGTTGCGCACTACAGCAAAGATGAAAAATTGAAATATGATAAAGTGTATGAAAACACTTTCGTGCAAATTGCAGATGGCGAAATTTTAAAAGGAGATGTTGTTGCTTTAACTAAAACTGATGTTGTAATTAATATCGGATTTAAAAGTGATGGCTTGATTTCTTTAAACGAATTCCGCGATGTACAAGGTTTGAAAATTGGAGATGAAGTTGAAGTATTGGTAGTTGAAAAAGAAGACAGAGATGGTAATCTTCATTTAAGTCGTAAACAAGCAAGAATCTATCGTGCTTGGGAACGCATTATGGAAGTTCATAAAACTGGTGAAGTAATCACCGGAACAGTTACCAGCAAAACGAAAGGTGGATTGATCGTTGATGTATTCGGTATGGAAACATTCTTACCGGGTTCTCAAATCGATGTGAAACCTGTAACTGATTACGATCAGTTTGTTGGTAAAACAATGGAATTTAAAGTTGTGAAGATCAACGAAACTATTAAGAATGCAGTGGTATCTCACAAAGCATTAATTGAAAGTGATATTGAAGCACAACGTGCGCAGATCATCAGCAAATTAGAGAAAGGACAAGTATTGGAAGGAACTGTTAAGAACATTACAGACTTCGGTGCTTTCATGGATTTAGGCGGCTTAGATGGTTTATTGTACATCACCGATATTTCATGGGGTCGTATCTCTCATCCAAGTGAAGTGGTGAAGATGGATCAAAAATTACAAGTGGTTGTATTAGACTTTGATGATGATAAAAAACGTATCAGTCTTGGTTTAAAACAATTAACTCCACATCCTTGGGAAGTATTGCCTGCTGATTTAGCAGAAGGTGCTATCGTTAAAGGTAAAGTAGTAAACATTGAAGATTACGGTGCATTCTTAGAAATTAAACCGGGTGTTGAAGGTTTGGTTCACGTAAGTGAAATTACTTGGGCTAATACACCAATCAATGCAAAAGAATTCTTCAAATTAGGAGATGAATACGAAGCAAAAGTTGTTACGTTAGATAAAGAAGCTCGTAAAATGAGTTTATCTATCAAACAAATGAGCGAAGATCCTTGGGCTACCATTGAAACTCGTTTTGCTGAAAATAGTAAACACAAAGGATTGGTAAAAAATATCACTCCTTATGGCGTATTTGTTGAATTAGAGCCTGGTATTGGTGGAATGATTCATATCAGCGATTTAAGTTGGTTGAAACGTTTCAATCATCCAAGTGAATATGTAAAAGTTGGCGAACATATCGATATCATCATCTTAGGAATTGATAAAGAAAATCGCAAATTACAATTAGGACATAAACAATTGGAAGAAGATCCTTGGAATGCATTAGAAGAAACTTTTGCAGTAGGTACCGTTCATGAAGGAACTGTAACTCGCAAAGATGATAAAGGTGCGTTGGTTCAATTACAATATGGCTTAGAAGGATTTGCGCCTAACCGTCATTTGAATAAAGAAGATGGTAAACAAGTTCAGGCTGATGAAACTGCACAATTTGTAGTGATAGAATTCGACAGAAATGAAAAGAGAATTGTGCTAAGTCATGCAAGAATTTGGGAACAAGCAATTGCTGAAGAAAAAGAAGCAGTGAAGAAAGAAGCAAAAGTAGAATCAGAAAAAACCAAGAAAGCAGTGAAGAATATTCAAAGCAAAGTAGAGAAAGCAACATTGGGTGATTTAGGTGCTTTGGCTGATATTCGTGCTAAATTGGAAGGCGGCGACGAAGCGACTAAATAATTTGTACGTTTTAAGTAATAAGTTAAAATCCTCTCAAGTAATTGAGAGGATTTTTTTATTGATTGATATTATTAAAATGCAACTCACTAAAATTTTGCAAAGAAGATAATTTTAAATCGGCAGCAGCCCAATGAAGTAATTGATGTTGCTGATGTTCCGGTACTACTACACATTTCATTTTAGCAGCTTTTGCAGCAATCATTCCATTGAATGAATCTTCAAAACAAATACAATGAGCAGGTTCCACTTGTAATTGTTCGGCACAATTCAAATAAACAAGCGGATGTGGTTTGCCATAAGGTAAATCTTCAGCCGATGAGGTAGCGTGTAAATACTTTTTTATTTGAAGCATGTCTGCTACCAAATCAATTAATTCTTGCGGAGAAGAAGAAGCTACACCAATCTTAAATTTTTTTTGATGAAAGAAGTTAATGATGTAATGCACGCCTGGCATGATTTTCCCGTGATGGGTAATTTTATATAATACTAATTCAACAATCTTTTTTTCGGCTGCTGGGATTTCCTTTAGATCAATCTTAAAAAAATTGAACCAATACAATAAAAATTCTTTTGTTCTTAACCCGGTTGTTTGAACGTATTGTTGTTTAGTTAAACTAACCTGATAATCTTTTAAAACTTCATTCGCTGCTTCTGCCCATAATGGTTCACTGTCAATTAATAAACCATCCATATCAAATATAACCGTGTCTAATGCCATAGCTTTTATATAAGTATGCAAAGCTAAGGTTTGAAGATAAATGGCATTGATTATTTTAAAGCAAAAGTTACATTCACTGTGAACTCCAATTTTATTTTTTTGAAATCAATATTTAAAGCTGGAATATCATTTAATGATGTATTTCCTCTGATTCGAAGATTTGCAGTATTAAAAGTTTTATAATCAACATTATTAAACATTTCATTCGGTTCATTAATAATAATTGCTTCGCCAACTTTTTCGCCAACTGCATCAGCTAAATAATTTGCTTTTTCTTTTGCATTTTTTACAGCATCAATTTTTAATTGCTTTCTAAATTCTTCTATTTTGCTATGCGATGTTTTGGAAATAAAAAAATTCTCTGTTGCTTCATCATCTAATTTATTTACCAATTCATCCATTTTGTTTGTTGAATTTAATTTTACCCAATAACTGATACTTGCTTTTAAATCAGGATTTTGTTTTTTATTTTTTCTTTGCCACCATCTGTCTGCGCCTGAATAATTTTGAACACTGATTTCTTTTTCACTTAATCCAATTGATTGACAATTTTGTAAGAAATTATTTTTAATAGTTTCAATATCAATTTTACCAACTCCTTTTTTATCATATTCTCTTAAATCAACCTGTACATAAATTTCATCAGGTATTATTTCCATCTCTGCTTTACCGGAAACACTAATGGTTCTTTGTTTTATTGAATTGTCTTGTGCTTTCACCATAAATAAAATAGAACAGGCACATAGCAGGCAAATGATTTTTGTTTTCATATTTTTATTTTAATAATGATGAAAGTTCTTTAAAATTTCATACAATTTTATTTAATTGAACCGATGCTTAACATTTCGTTTACATTGTTTATATTGCATTTCTTTGTTTGCCAAAACTAACTGACATGAATTTAGCCGAAAGACTAAAACATATTCGAATTGTGCGCTCGTTTGTGTATGGCATTGTTGGTGCGATCACTTATCCGGGCATTGCGCTTATCAATAAAATTAAGATAGAAGGTACGGAGCATTTGCAAAATCTCCCCAAAAAAAATGTTTTGCTGGTAAGTAATCATCAAACCTATTTTGCTGATGTAATTGCGTTCATTCATATTTTATGTTCTGTAAAATGGCGCAAAAAAAATAAACTGGGCATTCCTTTTTATCTATTGAATCCCTTCACTAATGTATATTTTGTTGCGGCAGAAGAAACAATGAATGGAAGTTTCATCAGTCGCTTTTTTAAATTGGCCGGAGCATTAACGGTTAAACGTACCTGGCGTGCAGAAGGAAAAGAAGTGAGAAGAGGATTGGATCCATCCGATACCAGAAAAATAAATAATGCATTAGAAAAAAGTTGGGTCATCACATTTCCGCAAGGAACCACAAAGCCATTTGCGCCCGGAAGAAAAGGAACCGGGTATATCATTAAAAATAATCAGCCGGTAGTAATACCCGTTGTTATAAATGGCTTTTGGCGTGCTTTTGGGAAAAAAGGATTAACCTTTAAAAAGAAAGGATCAATATTAAGCATTCGATTTAAAGAGCCGATGATGATTGATTATAATTTAACGGCCGAAGAAATTTTAGAACAAGTAATGGATGCAATTGAGCAAAGCAAAAAATTTATGATGAAAGGAAAACATCATTTAATGAATGCGTTGGATAAATAGTTTTTATTACACCAATTAAAACTAATTACACGAATTATAGTTTTAATTTTATAATAGTAAAAAAATACCAAGATTTAATTTGTATCATTCGATGAGGTTCGTGTAACTATTTAATAAATAAAGATTTCAACTCATTTGCATCATCCGGTTTTAATTTACCTCCCAGAATCAAACGTAATTGTCTTCTTCTTAAAGCACCTTCAAACAATCTGTTTTCTTCATCTGTTTCAGGAATCACTGCAGGCACTGGCCTTGGTTTGCGATTGGGATCTAATGCCACAAATGTAAAATAGGCTTCATTGCTTTCGTATTGATATTGATGCAATGTATCTTCTCCCCAAACCTTTAAATAAATTTCCATGGACGTTGTAAATGCTCTGGAAACTTTTGCTTCTATATGAACAATATTGCCAAGTTTAATAGGATTTTTAAAACTTAAATTATCTACGCTTGCCGTCATACAAGGTGTATTGGAATGCTTCATGGCAGCCATACTTGCCGCAATATCCATCCAATACATTAAACGTCCACCCATTAAATTACCGAAACCGTTTGTATCACCGGGTAGCACAATTTCATTCATGGTGGTAAAACTTTCGCTTGCTTTCTTTGGATCCATAGTCAATAATTATTGCCACAAAGATAATCTATTCAAAATACTCTATTTTGAATAGATTATTAAATGACAATGCTTTCTAATTTCTTTAAATATTCATCATCAACATCAGTACCAATACCAATGGCATCGCTTAATTGCAGATGCATGCCTTTATAAGTAACACCACCAATAACAGGATCTTCTTTATGACCGAGTAAGCAAGTATCTAAATCATAAAATTTAATATTATCAAATGCCATGGCAAAATGCACTTTAGCAGTCAATGCCACTCTGCTTTCCAGCATACCACCCATCATACAAATGATGTTATTTTGTTCTGCAACCTGATTAATTTTTATCGCTTCATGAATGCCGCCACTTTTTGCAAATTTGATATTGATATAAGCAGCTGCATGATTGCGAATAATTCTTTCCGCATCATAATAAGTGAATACACTTTCATCAGCCATGATAGGAATAGGCGAGATGCGGCATAATTGCGGTAATAATTCATCATTGTATTTACGCATGGGTTGTTCGCAAAACTGAATATTGTATTTGCCTAATTCAGTTAAAGCAAATACAGCTTCTTCATAAGTCCAACCTTGATTCGCATCAATACGTAAAATTATTTTTTGTCCGACAGCTTCTCTAATTTGTTTAATTCTTTCAACATCTTTTTTTGCATCTTTTCCCAATTTTACTTTTATCATGTTCACACCTTTCGAAACAAATTCAATAGCAGTCGCTGCCATATTCTCAGGTGTATCAATACCAATGGTCAAATCACTTTCAATATCTTTTTGATGTCCGCCCAAAAATCGATACAATGGTTGCTTGGCATGCTTCGCGGCAATATCATATAATGCCATATCGAATGCACTTTTTGCAGTATAATTTCCGGCAATGGATAGATGCAATTCATTCATTCTATCTTCAATATTCAATGCATCTTTTCCTTTCCATATGGCAGCAAAATCTTTTGCTAATTCATAACAAGTATTTTGTGTTTCACCTGCAATCATTGGAAAGGCGGAGCATTCGCCAACGCCAATCATTCCGCTGTCTGTATGTATTCGAATAAATAAATTTTGCGCAAAATGCATGGTGCCGGTTGCAATGGTAAAAGGCACCATGGGAATTGAGTATTTGTAAATTTCTGTGTGAATAATTTTCATAACCAAATAAAATTGGCATGAAAGGTAAATAATTCGGGATTAAATTCTGATCAAGTTTTTCTCTCTTAAAATATTAAGTGATAATGCTTCTCCGGTATTTAAATTTTTATATGACAGTACATCGCAAAGGAATAATGAATGATCGGGAATATCTTGTCCTGATTGAATTTTCAGCGGATGTGCTTTCATCTCAATTACTGCAATGCAATCTTTTAAAATGGGAAATCCTTTCCAGTCAGTTACTATTTTTCTTTTTGCTAAACGCTCAATTTTATTGATGTACTTACCGGAATTTTTTCCTAATAATTCTACCAACCGATATTGATGCGTTGATAATATTTGCAAAACAAAGTGCGGATTCTCTTGAACATTGCTCAATGTTTGTGTGTTTTGATAAATGGCACATACAAATTGTTTGGGTTGCATACTTACAGCTTGCGCATAAGTAATAATGTTCATGTTGGCATTTCCATTTACTGCTTTACTGCTGATGGAGTAAACAGGTAAATCAACTCTGTTCCAGGGACGCTTTCCCATTGTAATTTGTTTTGAACATCAGAACAAAATTATCTGCTTATTGTTCTGAAATGGTTAATCCATTTGGTTTTTAGGTCAACAGCTTAAATTCGGGGTTGTTGATTTGATATTGCAGTAATAGTATTATTGATTCTTTCGTTGCCCGACAGCTACATAATTAACAACGCTGCATAAATGTTATTTTTTATTTTACTAAGTGATTACGATATTCGCACAACTAACCTGTGTTAGCATATGAATATCTCCTTCGATAATACTGAAAATGCTTTTGCTTATAAAACAGATAAGCAATTGAAAAAAGCAAAGTTTTTATTCAATACAATGGACTATCCATTGTTCGTTCCTATCGGCACAAGAATTACTCCTTTTTTAATGAAGACAGGGTTGCCTGTACATGGAATTATTCGCAATACTATTTTTCAGCAATTTGTGGGCGGAGAAACTTTGGAAGAAACAGATAATGTTTGTTCTTTATTAAGTGAGTATGGTGTACAAGTTATTTTAGATTATGGTGTGGAAGGAAAAGAAGGCGAAGAAAATTTTGAAAAAGCCACTGAGCAATTTATTAAAGTAATTGATTATGCCTCCTCACAAAAAAATATTCCTTTCATTAGTATCAAAGTCACTGGTATTGCACGTTTCGGCTTATTACAAACTTTAAATGAAGCACCTCGTTTACGCAGTGGTATTCATGATCATGAAGATGAAATGAGTGAATGGCAAAGAGTAAAAGATAGAATGTATCGCATTTGTGAAGAAGCATCTAAAAAGAATATCGGTGTTTTAATTGATGCTGAAGAAAGTTGGATTCAAGATCCGTTGGACCGTTTAACGATTGAAATGATGGAGATCTTTAATAAAGAAAAAGCAGTGGTATTTAATACCATTCAATTGTATCGTCATGATCGTTTACATTTCTTAAAAATATCTCATCAAATTGCACAACAACAAAATTTTATTTTAGGAATGAAATTGGTGCGTGGTGCCTATATGGAAAAAGAAAGAGCAAGAGCTGTTCAATACGGTTATCCTTCGCCTATTCAACCTGATAAAATAAGTACCGACAGAGATTTTAATGCATCCATCGGATTTTGTTTGGAAAATATTCATAATGTATCTGTAATTATTGCAACGCATAATGACGAAAGCAATTTATTAGCAGCAGATATTTTAGATAAAAAAGGATTGGCACTCAATCATCCGCATGTTCATTTCTCTCAATTATATGGCATGAGCGATAATATTACGTTCAATCTGGCTAAAGCAGGATTTAGTGTGAGCAAGTATTTGCCTTTTGGCCCCATTAGAGATGTAATTCCTTATTTGATGCGCAGAGCACAAGAGAACAGCAGTGTTAGCGGACAAACTGGAAGAGAATTGAAATTGATTAAAAAAGAATTGAAACGCAGAAAGGCCAAAGTAGTTTAATTAACAGCTAATCCCCACAATAAAATCTGTTCTGTATTTTTTTAGCAACTGCTTTACCTTGCAGCCATGCAACAGTATTTACAATTATTACAACACATTTTAGATAACGGTGTTTCTAAGACCGATAGAACCGGAACAGGAACCATTAGTTGTTTCGGCTATCAAATGCGTTTTAATTTGCAAGAAGGTTTTCCTTTGGTGACTACCAAAAAATTACATGTTAAAAGTATTATTTACGAATTGCTTTGGTTTTTAAAAGGAGATACCAATATTAAATATTTAAATGAACATGGTGTAAGCATTTGGAATGAATGGGCTAATGAGAATGGCGATTTGGGGCCGGTATATGGAAAACAATGGAGAAGTTGGTCAGGTGCCAATGGTGAAACTATCGATCAGATTGCTGATGTTATTCATCAATTGAAAAAAAATCCCGACAGCAGAAGAATGATTGTCAGTGCATGGAATGTAGCAGAGCTGCCGCAAATGGCGTTAATGCCTTGTCATTCTTTGTTTCAATTTTATGTAGCAGATGGAAAATTAAGTTGTCAGTTGTATCAGCGCAGTGCCGATGTTTTTCTCGGCGTGCCTTTCAATATTGCTTCTTATGCATTATTGACAATGATGATGGCACAGGTTTGCGATCTGCAATACGGCGATTTTGTACATACTTTTGGTGATGTACATTTATACAATAATCATTTAGAGCAAGCGAAATTGCAATTAACGAGAACGCCATTTGCATTGCCAAACTTGAAACTGAATCCTTCTGTAAAAAATATTTTTGATTTTAATTTCGAAGATTTTCAATTAGAGAATTATCAATTTCATCCACCCATTAAAGCGCCTGTTGCAGTATGATTTTATCCATTGTTGTTGCAGCATCCGATAATAATATGATTGGCAAAAACAATCAGTTGCTTTGGCATTTGCCCAACGACTTAAAATTTTTTAAAAACACCACTTGGGCATCGCCTGTGGTGATGGGAAGAAAAACTTTCGAATCTTTGGGTAACAAAGCATTGAATGGAAGGGTGAATATTGTTATTACAAGACAAAAAGATTTTATTGCTGATGGAGTAACGGTTGTTCATTCATTGGATGAAGCCACTCAACTTGCGCAACAATTATCGTATAAAGAATTGTTTGTGTTAGGTGGCGGACAAATTTATCAGGAAGCGATTGCTAAAGCAGATAAAATTTATATCACACGTGTTCATGCTATTTTAGAGGGTGATACTCAATTTCCGTTTATTGATGAAATGAAATGGCAGCTTGCATTTCATGAGTCACATGTTAAAGATGCTAAACATGCTTTTGATTATGATTTTCAATTGTGGAAGAGAAAATAAATTAGCATTACATGGAATTTATTGATATTGCTTATGTTGTTTTAATCCCTTTAATTATTTTGTTGAGCTTTGTTGTAAAGAAGCAACTTAAAAATTATTGTATAAACATTATTGCCACTGCAAATCTTTTATTGCTGCTGAATTCTGTTTTTATTGTTCGGCAATTTTTAGCATTATATTATTTAGGTAAGCAATTGGGTTTTGACACTAAGGCTAAATCATTTGACTTGATTTCATATTTGGGCAATACATTTTATCTGCAATTAGGTATTATTATTTTACCTTTTGTTTTTTTGTATAAAAAATTGTCAGGAAACAAATGGCTCACAGTTTTTATGCTGCTTCTGTTCGTCTGCTTGTACCGAAATACTTTTTTTTATTATTTATCTGCTAATATTTTCGCTTGGTTAAATTATTTCTGTTTATTGATTGCTGCTTATGCCTTACTTTGGTTACTGAAAAGATTACCATATTCATCGTTGTAAAAAATGTACTCTAAAATAAAATTAGCATTAAAATATTTACAATATTATTTAACTGCATCCAACGGCAAAGGGCATGGAATGCATTCTCCTTTTGTATTTGACTTTATTACAAATGTCTTGAACGATGAAAGATATTTTTATGCATACGCACAAATTGAACAACAAAGACAATACTTATTAAATGATACAAGAAAAATCAGGATAGAAGATTTTGGTGCAGGCTCCAGAATAATCAATTCAAAGGAAAGAACAGTTCAGTCAATTGCTCGAACATCATTAAAGCCAAAAAAATTCAGTCAGTTATTATTTCGAATGGTAAATTATTATCAACCCAACACAATTATAGAATTAGGAACTTCATTAGGCATAACCACTGCTTATCTGGCTTCTGCAAAGAATGATGCAAAAATCATTTCGATGGAAGGCTCGTCCGCTGTGGCTTTCGGGGCAAGAGAAAATTTTTCAAAACTGCATTTGACCAATATTGAATTAACAGAAGGGAATTTTGATGATACATTATCAACTGCCATTTCTAAATTATCATCGATTGATTTTGCTTTTATTGATGGTAATCATCGGTATCAGCCAACCATTAATTATTTTTTACAGATACTTTCCAAATCCAATAATCATTCAATCATTATTTTAGATGATATTCATTGGAGCAAAGAAATGGAAGATGCATGGAATTTTGTTCAAGAGCATGAAGCGGTAACATTAACCATTGATCTGTTTTTTATTGGAATTGTTTTATTGGAAAAGGAATTTAAAGTGAAGCAACATTTTAGTGTGCAATTTTAATTTATTCAACTTATTAGATATTATCTTCGTTCTGTGTTACCTGAATCATTATTGCAATCATTAGAAGGCGTCAAAGGCTTTAACAGAGTGGCTTTTGAGGCAGTGCATCATTCAGGTGAGCAAATCACTTCTATTCGTTTTAATCCGGAAAAACGCTTGAAAGTGAATAATCAATGGTTACAAGTCAATCAACAGACTTCAACTGTTCCCTATTCACTATTGCCCATTCACAACAATGTTCCTTGGTGCGAGCATGGTTATTATTTAAATGAACGTCCTTCTTTTACTTTAGATCCTGCATTTCATACAGGCGCATATTATGTGCAGGAAGCGAGTAGTATGTTTTTATGGGAAGTATTGAAACAAACTACAAGCAATAATTCACCACAAAAGGTATTTGATCTATGCGCAGCACCCGGAGGTAAGAGTACTTTGTTAGCAAGTTATTTTGCGAATGGATTAATTGTAAGTAATGAAGTGATTAAATCTCGTGCAGCAATTTTAACTGAAAATATTACCAAATGGGGAAGTAATCATGTGATTGTTACAAATAATGATCCGCAGCATTTTCAATCGCTCAAAAATTATTTTGACGTGATTGTGATTGATGCACCATGCAGCGGTAGTGGTTTGTTTAGAAAAGATCCTGATGCTATAAATGAATGGAGCGAACAAAATGTAAAACTCTGTAGTCTACGCCAGCAAAGGATTATAGCCGATGTATTTTCTTCTTTAAAAAAAGATGGAATATTGATCTATTCAACCTGCTCTTATTCTAAAGAAGAAGATGAGAATATCTTGGATTGGATAATGGATCAATCTCAAGTTGCCAGTTGCCAGTTGCAAGTTGAAGAAAATTGGAATATTATTAAAACGGAAAGCGAAAAGCATCAAGCATTGGGGTATCGTTTTTATCCCGATAAAATAAAAGGCGAAGGTTTTTTTATTGCTGCATTTAAAAAAATATGTGATGAAGAAGATAATTATTTGAATGAACAAAATTTATCTTATCCGACAAAACAAGAAACGCAACATGTTCAATCATTTATTTCATTATCCGATGAGTATGCGATCTTCAAACAAAATGATTATTTCAGGGCTATCAAAAAAGAATGGTTACATGATGTAAGATTGCTGGCAAATCAATTATATATTAAAAAAGCCGGAGTAGAGTTGGGAACAATTAAAGGAAAAGATTTTATTCCATCGCATGAATTGGCAGTGAGTGTGTTGCCTAAGCAAAACCTTTTCAGCATTGAATTAGATAAGGATCAAGCGTTACAATATTTGCGCAGAAAAGATATTTTGATTCAGGGAAATAAAGGCTGGAATTTGATGATGTATTGTGGATTACCGCTCGGTTGGGCAAAAGTTTTACCCAATCGGGTAAATAATTATTATCCGCCTGAATGGAGAATTTTAAAAGACTAATTTTACTGAAACCGATCATTTAATATGAAAAAGTTTTTTGTATATATTTCTTGTTTGTTGTGCATCTCCGCATTTGCACAAGAGAAAATTGTTATTGAAGGTGCTGCGCCTAATTTATTTTTTACACACACTACTGCAGCAAAAGAAACTTTGTATGGTTTGGCTCGTGTGTATAATCAAACAGCTGCTGCTATTGCAACAGTAAATGGATTAGCTAATGATGCACAATTAAGTGTTGGACAAAAAATAAAAATCCCCATATCGAATAATAATTTTGTGCAGAACGGACAAAAGGCTGCAGATGAAACATTGATCCCTTTGTATCATATTGTTCAAGCCAAACATACATTGTATGGCATCAGCAGAATGTATAATAATGTACGTATTGATTTTATTAAAGAGTGGAATAACATGTCGAATGATGTGATTAAATTGAATCAATATTTGATCGTCGGATATTTAAAATCAAAGATTAGTGATGTATCTTCAAATGCAGCTGTAGCGAAGGTTTCAGCAAATTCTGAAAAGCAATATGAGATCCCTGCTACTAAAAAAATAGAAACTCCATTACCCGCAACAGTAGTTGTAAAAGAAGAACCTAAAAAATCGGAAGAACAAAAATCAGTACCTGTAAAAGAACAACCTAAAAAAGCAGAAGAACAAAAAACGGCACAGGTTATTGTACAACAGGTGACCGCTATTCCACAAAAAACTGAATCAGAAAAAATTCCGGTTAATACTATTCATGTTGGGGATAAAGGTTATTTCGCTTCTTTGTATCAAAAAGGGAATAACGAAGTGAGTGGTGATGCCGCAATTTTTAAAACAACAAGTGGTTGGACTGATGGTAAATTTTATGTGCTGATGAATAATGCTGATGCAGGTTCTATTGTTCGTGTTAGTGCTAATGGAAAAGTGATCTATGCAAAAGTATTGGGTGCATTGCCTGACGTTAAAGAAGATAATGGATTGATGATGCGCATAAGTACTGCAGGAGTTGCGGCTTTAGGCATTGCTGATACAAAATTCTTTGTAACAGTGAATTATTAATTCAATTTATAACCCCGTAAAAAATCTTCGATCAACATTCTTTTTTTACCCTCTAATTGTATATCGAGTACATAGATAAAACCATTGCTGCAGGCGAACTTTAAGAAAGTCTTTCCATCGCTTTGATAAGTTCCGATTGTTAAATTGTGTTGAATAATTTCTTTTTTACATTGATAAATTTTCAAGGTTTTATTGTTCAATGGGCAAAATGCACCGGGGTAGGGCGATAAGCCACGAATTAAATTGTTTACTTCCTCAACTGTTTTTAAAAAATCTATTTTGCAGGTGTCGGTAAAAATTTTTGGTGCATGATGTAAAATTTCGGATTTCGAATTTTGAACTTCGAGTTGATTAATTTCTTTTACATTTCCGGTAACTAATCCTTTTATAGTTTCAACAATTAATGCAGCACCAACTGTTTTTAATTTATCATGCAATGTGCCCGCAGTTTCATTTTCCTCAATAGCAACTTTTTGTTGTAATAAAATATTTCCGGTATCAATTTCATGTTGTAATTTAAAAGTAGTGATACCTGTTTCTTTTTCTCCGTTGATGATTGCCCAATTAATGGGAGCGGCTCCGCGATACTGAGGCAACAATGATGCATGCACATTGATAGTCCCCATTGGGGGCATATTCCAAACTAATTCCGGCAACATTCTAAAAGCAACCACAACCTGAACATCGGCACGTAATGCTTTCAATTCATTCAAAAAACTTTCACTCTTTAATTTTTCGGGTTGTAAAATATGCAAATTCTTCTCTTTTGCATATTTTTTTACTGCACTGTATGTAAGCTGTAATCCACGTCCGGCGGGCTTATCCGGAGCTGTTACTACACCAACAATATTGCAGCCTGCATTCACCAAAGCAGCTAATGATGCCACCGCAAATTCAGGAGTACCCATAAATACAATACGTAAGTCTTCAAGTTTCATTCAGCAAAAGTAATAGAAGGGTTTTGTTTTATCCGATTCCATTCATCAATCAAAATCTTTGTATAATAAATATTTTTTTCTGATTTGTTTATATTCATTCAATTTCGGTTGCCAACTTGCCCTTATTTCTTCTTCTGTTTTTCCGTCAATAATTTGCCTTACCAATTGATCAGAACCTGCTAACCGGTTGATGCCATAATCATAAGGCTTGCCGCTTCTGCCTTTATTAAAAAAGTTCTCTTTATCAGGGAATAATTTATACGCTTCTAGTAAATATTTTAATTGTAATCGTCCATTAATTTCTTTCAACACTTCTTCATTGCTTTTAAATAAATTCCAACCATAACAAATTTTATCTTTTTGCTTGGGTGTTGTGGCGCCAAACCTGCTGGTGGGTGTAAATGAAAATAGGTTATTGGGCAAATAAGGGTGACCAATAGTACAGAACGGATGATTTGTTCCTCTGCCTTCACTTAGCACTGTTCCTTCAAACAAACAATTGCTAGCATACCAATATACACAAGCCATATCAGGCAGATTGGGGGAAGGTTTGATGGGAAGAATATATTTACTGTTATGATCATAATTCGCACATTTAATCACTAAAAAATGAAAAGCTGTATCCTTCGAATTTTTTGCATAGCGGTAGTAATCGTATTTATCATTAGCTTCTTTTGTAGAGAGCCATCTTTCTCCTGCAATCATCATCGCATATTCACCAATCGTTAATCCATAAACCGTTGGAATGGGTTGCATACCCACAAAACTTTTATAAGCTGTATCTAAAACAGGACCATCAACATAAAAACCATTTGGGTTAGGTCTGTCTAAAATAATTAATGGTTTACTGTTTTCAAATGCAGACTCCATAAATTCCTGAACAGAAGAGATAAAAGTATAAAATCGAGTACCCACATCCTGAATATCGATCAGCATCATATCTACATCTGCCAGATCTTCGGCAGAAGGCTTTCTTTTCTTGCCGAATAAAGAAATGACAGGAATATTGGTGGCAGAATCTACATAATCATCAATTCTTTTTCCATCATCCATATTACCGCGAAAGCCATGTTCCGGTCCGAATGCTTTTACAATATGCACACCCAATTTTAATAACGAATCTACTAAATGCGTAGAGCTTATTGTAGCTGTGTTGTTAGCAAAAACCGCTACACGCTTGCCTTTCAGCAAAGGAACATATGCATCTGTTCGATACGCAGCAGGTAAAATAACTGTTTCTTTTTTATTTGATGAAGCAGGGTTCTGTTTATTATTTTTCTGAGAAAAGATGAATGAAACAGAAAACGTAAAGAGAATAAATAGTAATATTTTTTTCATTGTACAAACATTAAGAACAGTAAGTTAAATAAAATTAATTGTGTGTTTTAATTTATGCCTTTATTTTGCCGATAATTCCTATCTGATCTGGCTTCTTGTCTTTTTCTTTTATCTGCCATTCAAGTAAAGATGATGAACATTTTAGCATAGTGATTGTCAAATTGATGAATGGATAAATGTATTCATCAAATCATTCAATAAAAAATTAAACAATGCAACAAGTTAAAAAAGGTGATACTGTAAAAGTGCATTATCATGGAAAATTAGTGAACGGAACAACATTTGATTCTTCTGAAGGACGCGAACCGCTTGAATTTGAAGTGGGTGGTGGAATGGTGATTCAAGGATTTGATGAAGGTGTTACCGGTATGCAAATCGGCGAGAAGAAAACCATTCATATACCTGCATTACAGGCATACGGTGATAAGAATGAAGATATGATTATGGAATTCCCGAAAGATAGATTCCCTGCTGATATGGTTCCTGAAGTAGGGATGCAACTGAATATGCACAATGGCTCAGGCCAGCAATTTCCGGTAGTAATTGTTGAAGTGAAAGATGAAGTAGTAATATTAGATGCCAATCATCCTTTAGCAGGCGAGGATTTAATTTTTGATTTAGAGTTGGTGGAAATTAAAGGAGCAAGCCCTTTGATTATCATGCCATAAATAACTTGTAAGTTTTAAGTGATAAGTAATAAGTAAAATGTCTGATGAAAATTTCATCAGACATTTTTATTTAATACATCACTGTTCAACTTATTTCTTTTTCAAATACCAGCCTAACCAAATGCCCGTTAATCCCCAACCCGCAATGGCATCAATACAATAAGCATAAATATCAAATATTTTGTACCACATAAAATTGGCATAGGGAACATATAAAAATGAAATGGAGCCTACAAATAAACAAGACATCAAAATAGTATTGAAAGAAGGCGACGAAAATTTACTGATGATTAAACATAATAAATAGATCATCACTATATCGGTTAACAAACCTCTTCCCATGGTAATGAACATTGATTTCATGTCAAAGGAATAAGTTTTATGATACTGTATAGAAGCCCAGGGTTTACCGATCATTTTTTCTCCTGCCTTCATCATTTCATCATTGGTTGTGCCTTTGGGAAGATTAGGTAAGATATAGCCGCCTTCATCGGTTAATGAAGCATTTAATACCGACATGATAGTATCTTGTTTGGGCGTGTATTGTTGCGTAGAATTATGAAGGCCAAGCACTCCTGTCCATGAAACAGTTTGCCAAATAAAAATAATAAAACCTCCAACAATGGCAGCAATGATTCTTTTTTTCATATGGTTGTTTTTGATTGAAAAACAAAATAGAAAATAGAA
>CAIRTF010000140.1 GCA_903881425.1 uncultured Chitinophagaceae bacterium
CCCCAACCCCTAAAGGGGAGTTTTAATGTTGAAATAATTATATTAAAAATTTATTTGACAATTAGCTTTAAATAATATTTTCCTTATTCCCTTTTGTGGGATAGGGGTTTAACTCATCCAATTTACACCTGCTTCAGGATTCCACTTAGTAGTTGACTTTTTCAACTTCGTCCAAAATTCAATGGAACTTTTTCCGGTAATATCACCTACACCAAACTTACTTTCATTCCATCCGCCAAAACTAAATGGCTCACGAGGAACGGGAACACCAACGTTTACACCAATCATTCCTGCACTTGCATGATCTATTACATAACGCGCTGCACTGCCATTTTGCGTGAACACACTTGCTGCATTACCATAAGGATTTGCATTTTCAATAGCCAATGCTTCATCCAATGTTTTGGTGCGCATGATGGAAATAACCGGGCCAAAAATTTCTTCTTTGGCAACACTCATTTCAGGAGTAACAAAATCAATTACTGTCGGACCAACATAAGTTCCTTTTTCTTTTCCTGAAACAATTGTCTTTCTTCCATCCACTAAAATTTTTGCACCTTGTTGCTCAGCTTCAGTGATATATTTTTCAATTCTTTCTTGTGATGCTTTATTGATCACAGCTCCTAAATTTTTTCCGGGAATAATTTTTCTTGCCTCATCACAAATTTTTTCGATGATATGATCCACTGCACCAACAGCCACCATTGCACTGGCAGCCATACAACGTTGACCGGCACAGCCAGACATAGACGCAGCAACGTTTTGCGCTGTCATCTCAGCTTTGGCATCAGGCAAAACGAGTAAATGATTTTTCGCTCCACCCAAAGCCAAACATCTTTTATAATTAGATGTTGCTCTTTTGTAAACGATCTTCGCAACTTTTGTTGAACCAACAAATGAAACCGCTTCAATACCCGGATGATCGCATATAGCTTCAACAATTTCTACATCTCCATGTACAATATTAAATACGCCATCAGGTAAACCTGCTTCTTTCAATAACTCTGCTAATCTTCCGCAACTTAAAGGAACTTTTTCTGACGGTTTGATGATCATACAATTACCTAATGCGATTGCATTGGGGATTGTCCAGTTGGGAACCATTGCAGGAAAATTAAACGGAACAATAGATGCAACTACACCAAGTGGTGCATGTTCTGTTCTGCATTCAACACCTTTGCTGACTTCTAATACTTCGCCGGTAATCAATTGTGGTAATGATGTTGCGAATTCTGTTAACTCGATGCATTTCTCTATTTCAGCCACTGATTCACCATAAGTTTTTCCATTCTCTTCACTGCATAATTCTGATAACTCCTTTAAATTTTTTTCCAATAAATATTTATACCTGAAAAAAACTTGTACTCTTTCTTTGATCGGTGTTCTGCTCCATGCAGGAAATGCAGCTTTGGCAGCAGCAACGGCTGCATCTAAATCTTTTGATACTGATAATGGAACGGTTGATAATAAAGTGCCATCAATAGGAGAGATGACGTGTAAAGTTTTATTTGTTGATGATGTAACAAATTGCCCATTAATGTAATTCTGAATAGGTTGATATTTCATTGTCTTGATTTTGAGAGATATAAATTTTGCAGAATTTATATCAAAAACTAAAAATAATGTATTATTAATAAAAATAAAAACATTATTTTGAGAGAAAGGGCTCAAATTTGTCTTTATTTATTATGACGGAAAAAAA
>CAIRTF010000141.1 GCA_903881425.1 uncultured Chitinophagaceae bacterium
GGTTCACATATGAATGAACAAGTAAGTATGCTGGCTGATTTGGGTTTTATGGGAATGATGGTAAAACCTGAATATGGTGGTGCAGGATTGGATACAGTGAGTTATGTGTTGGCAATGGAAGAAATAAGTAAAATAGATGCCAGCACCAGTGTTTGTATGAGTGTGAATAACAGTTTAGTTTGTTATGGTTTGCAAGAATTTGGAACGGAAGAACAAAAACAAAAATATTTAACACCTATTGCACAAGGAAAAAAAGACGGTGAATTATATCTCGGTGCATTTTTATTAAGTGAGCCGGAAGCGGGCAGTGACGCTACTTCGCAAAGAACAACTGCAGAAGATAAAGGCGATTATTATTTAGTAAACGGAACAAAGAATTGGATTACCAATGGCTCCAGTGCAAGTGTGTATTTAGTGATGGCACAAACAGATGCATCAAAAGGACCTAAAGGAATTAATACTTTGATTGTAGAAAAACATTGGCCGGGTGTAACAGTTGCTGCTAAAGAAAATAAATTAGGTATTCGCGGAAGTGATACACATACCATCATGTTCAATGATGTAAAAGTGCCTAAAGAAAACAGGATAGGCGCAGATGGCTTTGGTTTCACTTTTGCGATGAGAACATTGGCCGGAGGCCGCATTGGTATTGCATCTCAGGCATTGGGTATTGCAAGTGGTGCATATGAATTAGCATTAAAATACTCAAAACAACGCAAAGCATTCGGCAAAGAAATTGCACAACATCAAATCATTCAATTTAAGTTGGCAGATATGGCCACCAGAATTGAAGCGGCACGTTTATTATGTTTAAAAGCGGCTTGGGAAAAAGATAATGGAATGAATTATGATATGAGTTCATCCATGGCGAAAGTGTATGCCAGCGAAACAGCAATGTGGGTTACGGTCGAAGCTGTTCAAATTCATGGAGGATACGGATTCGTAAAAGAATATCATGTTGAACGTTTAATGCGTGATGCAAAAATCACACAGATATATGAAGGCACTAGTGAAGTGCAAAGAATTGTAATCAGTAGAAATATTTTAAAGTAAAACAGAATTTTAAATGATTGATGTGTAAATGAAATAATTTCGTTTGCACATTTTTATTGATAGATATGGCAGTAAATATTGAATCATACAAAAGAATCAAGCAAGAATTAGATAACAAACAAGTTACATTAGTTGCTGTCAGTAAAACCAAGCCCGTTGAAGATATTCAGGCATTATATGATATAGGACAAAGAGATTTTGGAGAGAATTATGTGCAGGAATTGGTTGATAAACAAGCAGTATTGCCAAAAGATATTCGCTGGCATTTTATCGGTCATTTACAAAGTAATAAAGTAAAATATATAGCGCCTTTTGTGCACTTGATTCATGGTGTTGATAGTTTTAATTTATTAAAGGAGATTAATAAACAAGCTATAAAAAATGTTCGTGTGATAGATTGTTTATTACAAGTTCATATTGCTGCAGAAGAAACAAAATTTGGTTTTGGATTAGATGAATTAGAAAGCCAACTCCACGAATTGAATAAATTGCAAAATGTAAATATGATTGGATTGATGGGGATGGCAAGTTTTACTGCTGATATGAATAAAGTGAGAAGTGAGTTTAAAAATTTGAAATTTTTATTTGATAAATTAACGAAATTATCAATTGACAATTTTGAATTATCAATCCTTTCCATGGGTATGAGCAGCGATTATACAA
>CAIRTF010000142.1 GCA_903881425.1 uncultured Chitinophagaceae bacterium
AATATCAGACCCCTAACCCCTAAAGGGGCATTATTCCCGTTACTCATTAACATTCCGTTTTAATAAATACCATATGCTTATTAAAATTCTATATGTTATTTTCTATTTCTTCTTTTCCCATGAAACGTTCACATCTCCCCCATTAGGGGGTTGGGAGATTCCAATTCCCTTCATTTGTATGATTCAATATCACTTTTACTTTATACTTATTTCTTAAATGTCTGGCTGTTTGTTCGGCAGCATACACACTTCTGTGTTGACCGCCGGTACAACCAAAATTAATTTGCAAATGCTTAAACCCTCTTTTTAAATAATCTTCTACAGTAATATCAATCAAATCCCAAACACTGTTTAAAAATTCATTGATGCGTGTACGTTGTTCCAGAAAATCTTGTACCGATTTTTCTTTGCCGCTTAATGTTTTGTATTCATCAAATCTTCCCGGATTTAAAATACCCCGCATATCAAAAACAAATCCACCACCATTATCTGTTTCATCTCTGGGGATACTTTTTTTATAACTGAAGCTATTCACTTCAATCAACAAAGGTGTTTCTTCATTGGCTTGCGGCGGTGAGAATCTTTCAATGATCTCCTCACTTACCATCAACTTCAACATTCTGTCAAACTCAGGTGTTACAATACCTACACGTTTGTGTTCAATAAAAAATTTCAAATTGCGCAATGCCAACGGAATACTGGATAAAAAATGTGCTTTGCGTTCAAACAAACCTCTGAAACCATAAGCACCCAATACTTGTAATAAACGAATGAGTACATAACCATTATACTGACTCACAAAAGTGGTACGATCTAATTTTTCAGAAAACAATTGATCTACTTCATCCATATAATACGTCAGCAAATTATTTTTCCATGCTTCGCTTAGATCTGCTTTTGCCTGCCACAATAAACTGGCCACATCATATTGCAATGCACCTTTCATACCACCCTGATAATCGATGAAATGCACTTCATTGTTATTGATGATGATGTTTCTGCTTTGAAAATCACGAAACATAAAATGTTTGTGTTCGGTGAAGGTGAGATACGTACTCAATGCTTCAAAATCATCAATCATCTGTTGTTTATCATATGGCAATCGAAGTGTATCTAAAAAATAATATTTAAAATACAATAGATCACTTAAGATGGCTTGCTTTCCAAATTCTTTGGCTGTTAAACACCAATCATAATTCAATCCTTCATCACCTTTTATTTGAATAACAGCCAATGCTTTCAAAGTTTTTTGAAAGAGTTGATATACTTCATCGGTATATCCTTTTGTTTCTAATCTATTCAATAAACTTTCTGTTCCCAGATCTTCCTGAATATAAATGGTATGATCCTCATTCAAGCAATAAATGTCAGGAACGGGTAATTGTTTGCTTTTAAAATGCCGGCTGAAATGAATAAAAGTTTTAGTCTCTTTTATATTCAAGTTATACGTAGCAATGAAAGTTTCTTGTTGAGTATAAATGCGAAAATAAATTCTGTCGCTTCCGCTTTGAGGTAACTTTTCTATGCGTTCTGCAGTAATATTTTTAAATGAAAAAAATAAAGCATGTATATTTTTGATGATCTCTTCCATGAGTGAAGTAAAATAAATGGATTTAAAAATAAAGTAATTGCCAACAAATGCAGCATTTTTTATTGCTGACCGCTCTTGAAAATATTATATTCTATTTTTTTTCTTTATTTTGAATAAAACAAAGCAGCATGTTAACCGAACAAAAAACAAAATTATGGTTCACTTTATTTGCCCTGATTTTATCATCGGCAATTTTTGGACAACAAATAGTTAACGGTAAAATTACAGATGCAAAAGGTTTACCGGTAGAAGGTGCAAGCATTACCAATAAAACCTCCAAATTAGTTACCACTTCTTTAAAAGATGGCAGTTTTAAAATTAATGCTGTTGTAAAAGATGTGCTAGAGATCAGTTCTGTTGGATTTAAAACAACTACCACTTCTGTTAAGGGAATAACTGTAAATGTAGTGCTTGAATTATCGATCACTGATCTGCAGGAAGTAGTAATGGTAGGCACTCGCAGGGCAGGGAGAAGTAAAACAGAATCACCTGTTCCGGTGGATGTGATCAATGTGAATCAGGCAAGTGTACCTACTGCAAAAATGGATCTTACTTCTGTTTTAAATTATGCAGCGCCTTCCTTTAATTATAACAAACAAAGTGGTGCTGATGGTGCCGATCATGTTGATTTGGGTACGCTGCGTGGTTTGGGGCCCGATCAAACATTGGTATTGATCAATGGAAAAAGAAGACATCAAACTGCATTCGTAGCTTTATTCGGTACAAGGGGTCGTGGTAATTCGGGTGTTGATTTGAATGCATTTCCGGAAGCATCGGTTGATAGAATAGAAATATTACGCGATGGTGCTTCTGCACAATATGGTTCTGATGCAATGGCAGGTGTGATCAATATCGTTTTGAAAAAAGATATCAATCATTGGAATATCAATGGCGGATGGAGCGGTTACTATGATCATAAATACAATGCATTGAACAGTTTTGATCCCAGTCAATTTTATACAGGTAATCAAATAGATGGCGGTACTGTTTCTCTTTCGGTGAACAATGGTTTTGCCATTGGCCATAAAGGAGGCTTCATTAATATTGCTGCAGATTTTTTAAATCAAGGCAAAACATTTCGTCAGGTACCTGATACCAATGTGATGAAAAATCCGAATGCATTGCCGTTAAATAATTCTCGTCGTGCTTTTGGAGATGGTTCTGTAACCACCGGCGGTATTATGTTTAACATGGAAATTCCATTGCAAGGCAAAACAAGTTTTTATTCTTTTGGCGGATATAATTACAAAGCATCAGATGCTTTTGCTTATACCAGAAACTGGAGTGCAAGACCGGATCGTTTTCCTGTTAAACCAAATGGTGGTTTAATTTTTGTTCCGGGAATCATGCATACATCCAGTGATGGAGAAATATATTATAACCCGCATATTCAAACACATATCACAGATATTTCTTTAGCAGCAGGTATCAAAGGTGTTACCGCCAATGATTGGAATTGGGATTTGAGTAATACGATCGGTAAAAATGATTTTCATTATTTCGGTGATCAAACTTTTAATGCTTCTAATATTGGTAATCCTTTTCAAACACATTTTGATGATGGCGGATTTAATTTTTTACAAAACACATTGAATCTTGATTTCAATAAAAATATTAAATCTGTAGCCGAAGGTTTGAACCTTGCATTTGGTGCCGAATACAGATATGAGCGTTATGCCATTTATAAAGGTGAAGATGCTTCTTATTCAAATTATAATACTTTCTTTGGTCCGGCATACAGTCAGGCACCCGGCTCACAGGGGTTTCCGGGATTTAGTCCTGCAGACCAAGTGGTTGCCAACAGATCGAATCTTGGTTTATATGGAGATGCAGAATTAAATGTTTCTAAAAAATTATTATTGGACGGTGCCATTCGTTTTGAAAATTATTCTGACTTTGGTTTTGTAAGCACATTCAAATTAGCAAGTCGTTATAAACTGACAGATAATTTTAATATCAGAGGTTCTGTAAGTACAGGTTATCGTGCACCATCTTTACAGCAAATGTTTTTCAGCAATACACTTACTTCATTTAGTGGCGGACAATTAGTGCAATCACGCATTGCTGCAAATGGAAGCAAACTGGCCAATGCAGCAGGTATTCCTAAATTAAAAGAAGAAACATCTGTTAATGCCAGCATCGGTTTTAGCTGGAAGCCTGCTAAAGCATTTACCTTTACTGTTGATGGATATATGGTGAAGGTTCAGGATAGAATTGTATTATCAGGATTATTTGATGGCTCTCTATCCACTTCATTCGGCAATCAATTAAATGCATTGGGTGTTTCTACTGCACAATTCTTTGATAATGCAGTCAGCACCACCAATTATGGTGTAGATATTGTTGCTGACTATACAAAAAAATGGAGTAATCATACTTTCAAAGTATTGTTAGCAGGTAATGTTCAAAGCATGAATATTGATGCGGTGCATTATCCAACTTTATTGGGTGATACTTATTTTCATAGAAAAGTATTTTTCAGTGACAGAGAGGAAGCATTCTTAAAAGCTTCTGCACCTAAAGCAAAATTCTCTTTAGCATTAGATTATACTGTGGGTAAATTCGGATTTGGTTCTCACTTGACTTATTTCGGTAATTTAAAATTATTAGGTTTTGGTTGGACCGGTTTAGCAAGTGCTGCTGGTACCAACGGACCGGGAGATCCTAATATTTCCGGCGCATTCCTGGGTATTGATCCTTATGTTGATATTGATGGTTACAGCGACCAGGTGCATGTATTACCGGAAGTATTTAATCAAACAGCAAAAATTACTACAGACATTTATGCATCTTATAAATTATGCAAAGCAGCTACCTTATTTATGGGTGCAGATAATTTGTTTAATGTGCATCCCGATTTAAGTGCAGTACCCAAAGCTCGTTATGAAGCATTGGATAATGAAAGCGGCGGACCTTGGGATTCTGTTCAAATGGGCTTTAACGGATTAAGGGTATTTACTAAATTGGTTTTAAATTTTTAATACTGCTTATTATTGAGATACAAAGCCGAAACAATGTTTCGGCTTTGTATTTTAAAAAAAATATTTTATGCGATTACTGAAAACAATATGGCTTGTTTTTTTATTGAATAACTATTTCATTGTTGATGCACAAAATAAGGTGGTCGTATTTCAATCAGATTTTGGATTGAAAGATGGTGCGGTTAGTGCGATGAAAGGTGTTGCATTGGGTGTTTCGAATGATTTGAAATTGTATGATCTTACACATGAAATTCCTGCTTACAATATTTGGGAAGCAGCTTATCGGTTACAACAAACTGTTCCCTATTGGCCTGCAGGAACAGTCTTTGTTTCTGTCGTAGATCCCGGTGTAGGAACAAAAAGAAAATCTGTTGTGGCAAAAACGAAGAGCGGACATTTTATTGTTACACCTGATAATGGTACGCTTACTTTAATGGCAGAAAGTTCAGGCATTGATGACATAAGAGAGATTGATGAAGCAGTGAACAGAAGAGCGTCTTCACAAAAATCGTATACATTTCATGGACGTGATGTATATGCTTATACCGCTGCACGTTTGGCTGCGGGTGTCATTCGTTTTGAAGAAGTAGGACCATCCTTACCGAATGAAGTAGTGAAGATTCCTTATCAAAAAGCAGTGATAGAAAATAAAAAATTGAAAGGCAATATTTCCATTCTCGATATTCAATATGGAAATATCTGGACGAATATTTCTGATTCCTTGTTCAATCTTTTACAAATAAAATATAAAGACTTGTTGCATGTAGCCATGTATTATCATCAACAAAAAGTGTATGAAGGTGATATGCCTTATACGCAAACATTTGGTGCGGTTGCCAAAGGAAAGCCATTGGCTTATTTAAACAGTTTGATGCAATTATCTTTTGCATTGAACCAGGATAGCTTCGCTAAAAAATATGCCATTGCCAGTGGCAGTGAATGGAGTGTGGAAGTTTGGAAGAAGTGAATACACCTTCTTGCTGATTTTAATGCAGCATCTTTTCCGTTGTTTGGTTTCGATAATATCCCGAAACAAGTTCAGGGTAACATTCAATACTCAGAACAACTTCCCCTGTTCTCCCGGTCTTCTGAATTGTGTGCAATCTAATTCCCAACGCTCTGCATTCAAGCCGTATATTTTATTATACTTTTTAAATTGTTGTCGCACCAATTCAGCTATCGGTCCTTCACCACGCATACGAACACCGAAGCGACTATCATTTACTTTACCATCATGTGCATGTTCTATTAAATGCCAAACTTTATCGGCACGATCAGGAAAATTTTTATACAACCAATCATGAAAAATTAATTTGATGGCGCCGTTCAATCGTATAAAAGTATAAGCAGAGAATGTGGCACCATGCTCACCGGCCGATTGCATGATGCGTTGCATTTCATGTTCATTCAATCCGGGTATCATCGGCCCTAACATCACACCCATTCTTACACCGCTATCACTTAATTCTTTAATAATACGCAAACGCTGTAATGCAGTAGTGGTGCGTGGTTCCATCACTCTTCGCAGATCTTCATTGAATGAAGTGATAGACACCAAAATACTGATGAGTTTTTTCTTTGCCATTTCCTGCAAGAGATCTTTATCGCGTAACATACCCGCATTCTTGGTGATCATGCCAACAGGCTGATTAAATTCGTTACATACTTCTAATAATTGCCGGGTGATGCGAAATTTTTTTTCTGCCGGTTGATAACAATCGGTATTACCACTTAATGCAATAGGTACACATTCCCATTTGGGGTTCATTAAAAACTTGCGCAATAATTCGGGTGCGTTTTTTTTAACGATGATCTTTGTTTCAAAATCAGTGCCTGCACTCCAACCCCAATATTCAAATGAGTTGCGTGCATAACAATAAATGCAACCATGCTCACAACCCTGATAAGGATTCATGCTGTACCACATACCCACATCAGGACTATCTACTTTATTCACGATGCCTTTTGCAATATCTTCAATATAAGTAGTAGCAGTATTGGTTTCACTCCAATCGTCGATTGATTCAATCTGATCTCTTACTTTCTCATTTTTTAAAAATCGATTTTTTGGATTGAATTGTGCACCTCTGCCTTTTTTATATTGCCCCATTTCATTAACGGGTACAGGTTTTTGATTGGGATTATCATTCGTGTTTTTCATAGAAATATTTTATGCGGATGAGAATATTATATAAATAAGGATGCTTGTTGTACTTGCTTGACTTGATGCAACAAAGGAAATTTTCCAATCACCTGATACGCTTTGTGTTGTTCATTTCTTCTCAACAAGATCATTTGATTTGCGATAAAAGAAGCAGTGAAATTTTTTTGCTGATATGCTGTCCATGCTTTTTCATATTGCCAGGGTAATAATTTTCTGGCAACAGAAATATGCGGTTCGGTAATAAAATGCGGTTTGTTCTCCGCATCTAGTTTTAATAACGATTGTATCTGTTTTAATTCTTTTACCAGATCAATGACGGAATTTTTTGTCTGTACATTAATATAAATAGTATGCGATGGAAAACTGCCGAAACCATTTAATTCAATACTAAAAGGATATTGTTGCATTGCAATACTTTGCAAGCGATGAACAATTTTTTGCTCCATCATTTCATATTGTTTGAATAATAATAATGTGAGATGTGGCTTTAAATATTTAGCCATTGCACAATCAAATTCTTTGGCGAATGATTGTTTGATATCAATCATCTTATTATATAAATCCTCATGCGGTTGAAGGATCAATAGATATTCATTCACTTTCCATTCAGTTGGAATAACGGATATCTTTTGTTTATCGGATCGGTCAATAAATGGATGTTGTTTTGCCATTACTATAACAATATGCGATTGATCAATTTCTCTTCTTCTCCATTTTTTGTTTTGTATAAACACATGGCTTGCAAATGCGATTGCCGATCACCATAAGTAATATGATTCAATAACTGCATTTGCGGAATACTGAATGATGTTTGCCATTGCTGCATCAACTCACACAAGAGATGATGCATGGTAATAATACTGCCATTGCTTAATACGCATACATTATGCAAATGCCTGAATAAAGTGGCTTCTGTTTGCTCTTCTGCACAGAAACCTGCCAATGCTACAGATGTTGATGCTGAATGGCACTCTGCCACAATTCTGTATTGCTGATGTAATCTGTCGGATACTTTCATAAAATAAATAGAAACTAATTTTTGTAGTATGAAATTACTAATTAATTTAGCATCACAAAATTTATTTTATATGGAAGGGGAAGATTTCTACTCGGCCGCTTATACCGGCAGCAAAAAATTTACGCAGCATGATGTGCGAACAGCCAATGCCACCGGCTTTGGTGCTGCTGCCGATGATTATATGGAACGGGGCATTGATTTGAATGAACAACTTATCAGAAATAAACCGGCTACTTATTTTTTTAAGATGAACAGCGATGCGATGGAGCCGGCCCATATTTGCATCAATGATATTTTGATTGTTGACAGAAGTATTAAAGTTTCCAACGGAAAGATTGTTGTGGTTTCTGTAAATGGAGATTTAGTGGTGCGTCGCTATCATCAAAGCTTTAATAAGGTTTTGCTCATTGCGGATAATAAAAAATACAAAGACATTTCGATTGATGAGTTTATGAATATTACTATTTGGGGAGTGATCATTTATAATATTCACTCCCTAACCCCCTAAAGGGGGAGTTCAAAACGTTTCATATGAAAAAGAAAATGTTTAGAAAAGCAGGTCTGTTAATTTTCTCAAATGCCAAACAATTAAGAAACAATATGACTAATGCAGAAATAATTCTTTGGCAATATTTAAAAACAAAACCATTAGGTTATAAATTCAGAAGGCAACATCCTATTCATCAATCCATCGCTGATTTTTATTGTCACGCTTTACAGTTAATTATTGAAGTTGATGGAAGTATTCATGAAAAAGAAGAAAATAAAACAGCAGATGAAGAACGAGATCACCGATTTACATCTACAGGAATCACAACACTTCGATTTTCTGATACACAAATATTTCATTCAATAGAAAGTGTTATCGCTGAAATAAAAAACAGCATTATTCAATTAGAAAAAAAATTTCCCCTTCAGGGGGTTAGGGTGTATGAAAGCCATTGTTGATTGTAATAGTTTTTATTGTTCCTGCGAAAGAGTATTTCGTCCGGATCTGGCCAATAAACCTGTAGTGGTATTGAGTAATAACGATGGCTGCATCATCTCCCGCAGTGACGAAGCAAAACAACTCGGTGTGGAAATGGCCGGACCTTATTTTAAGGCAAAACCATTAATTGAAAAATATGGCATACATACTTTTTCATCGAACTATCATTTATATGGCGACATGAGTTGGCGTGTAATGGAAACATTGCGCATAATAGTTGGCAAAGAAAATGTAGAAGTGTATTCTGTTGATGAAGCTTTTTTAAATTTAGATCATATTCCGCCTCACGCTATTCATCATCTTGCAAAAGAAATAAAAGAGACGGTTGAAATGTGGACAGGTATTCAGGTATCGGTGGGTGTAGCACCTACAAAAGTTTTATCAAAAGTAGCCAACCGTTTAGCTAAAAAAAATAAACAAGCCACTCAGTGTGTTTTGGTATTGGATACAGAAGAAAAAATAAATAATGCATTACAAAAAACACAGGTGGATGATGTGTGGGGTGTTGGTGGCAGGTATGCTTATAAATTGCATCAATGGCAAATTGATAATGCGTATCAATTGAAAAATATGGATATAGAATGGGCGAGAAAAAATTTAGGCGGTGTAATGGGTGTTCGTTTGATAAAAGAATTGCGCGGAGAAATTGCCATTATCATGGAAGATGAGCTCATTCATAAAAAAATAATCGCTACTACCAGAATGTTCGGTGCACCTGTTGATAATATCAAAGACATTAAAGAAGCCATTGCCACCTATACTTCACGTGCTGCAGAAAAATTACGCCGACAAAACTCTGTTGCTAAAACCATCAGTATATTTATTGTAAAAAAAGAAGCATCACACACAACACATTTCAGGCACGGACCAAGCATTGGTACTTATATGCATTTACCCATTGCAACTTCTATCACACAAGAATTAATAAAGCCTGCAGTGAAATTAGTAGATGAATTATTTGAAGAAGGTGCGCTTTATAAAAAAGCAGGCGTGCTATTAAGTGATATTATACAAGATCATTCTGTTCAGGGAAATTTATTTGTTCCTGAATCAGCCAATAAAAATCGTTTGTTGATGAATATGATTGATAATGTTAACTTTTCGATGCGGGATGATGTATTGAAATTTGCATCATCAGGCACTGCAAGAGATTGGAAGATGCGACAAGAACTCAGATCAAAAAGATATACCACCAGATGGGATGAATTGTATGAATTGAAATGATATTTAAAATAAAGAAGGTGTTACAGAGATAAATGTTGGTTTCTGCAAATTCAATCCGCATAAAGCATTCATTCGATCAACAAGATACACTGTTAATTCCGGAGAAAAAGCTTCATCATGCATGTGCATGAAAAAATAAATCTCTTTCATACCGTTATCCATCCAATATTTCATTCTATTGATCCAAGCATCAACACGTGAATAATCTGTAGGATGCAAGCTATTACCTACATAACGAATAAACACTTTTGGAATAGTGATATGCATATGGCAACAATCTCTTCTGCCGCTGGTATCGGTAATCACTGCGCCCATATTTATTTCTTTTAAAAAAGAAAATAATTCTTTTTTGATGGTTTCATTACTAAACCATTCAGGATGACGTACTTCCAAAAAAAATTGCATATCAGTTGGAAGTGATTGTAAAAAATCAAACAATTCGTTTTTTCTTTTGGGCGAAAAACTATCACTCACTTGCACAAATACAGGACCTAAATGTTTTTCAAAAGCAACAATACCTCTCAAAAATTCGGTAGTGATAAAATCTTTCCCCTTCAAATTTCCCCGATGTGTTACACCCTGATACATTTTCGGACAAAATAAAAAATCTCTATCGCCTGCTTTAGCAGCCCATTTGGCAATACCGGCTGCACCATATACTTTATAATGAGTAGCATTTAGTTCAATACTGTTATAATGCTGCACATAATGATCTAAAAAATCTTTTTCTTTTGTTTTTAGCGGATATATTTTTCCCAGCCATTCTGTCCTTCCCCATTTGGCACAACCAATATATATTTTAGGTTGCTTTGCTTTTATACCTTTCAATATTTGTTGATTGAACAAAGGCTCAGCAGGCAATGTAAAATCAATACTATTTAATTCGTTTTCAGATACTCGTCCGAATTCCATAATCGCTTTTAATCATCAAATCTAAATACTTCAAACGAATCAGCAGAGTTGAAAGAAAAGTTAAAGCCGTATTTTTACAGGTGATTGTTATCAATTCCCTAAATCTGGCACAGTTTTGATGATACAATAAGAGAGATTAAACCCTCACTGTTCATTATCATCTAAAAATCATACAACTCTTGATTATGAAAACTTTACTTAGTCTATTATCATTCATTATTTCATCTTCCCTATTTGCTGTAACAGGAAATGTACAGGAAGAATGGCCAAAGATTATTGCAGCGAGTGATGGCTCGGTTATTAAAATTTATCATCCGCAACCGGAATCGTTTTCCGGTGATATTTTAAAACTTCGTTCTGCCATTTCAGTAACCGAAGCCGGTAAAACAGATCCCGTATTTGGAACATTTTGGTCTGTCAATACAGTAGAAACAGATCGTGACAATCGCAATGTGAGTATTGTATCTGTTCAGGTACCTAATATAAAATTCGGAACAGATATAGATGCCAATAGAATTAATTATTTAAAATCTACTTTGGAAACTGAAATTCCCAATTTGCATATTGACTTGCCGATGGATGAATTGCTCACTATGTTGCAATCAACAACAGAGGAAAAAAAATTATCCAAGAATTTAAATACAGCTCCGCCAAAGATCATCTATTCAAACAGACCATCTACTTTAGTGTTGATTGATGGTGCTCCGAAGTTGCAACGCAATAATGATTGGGGAATGGATGTAGTCATTAATTCTCCATTTACTATTGTAAAGAATAATAATACCTATTATTTATATGGTGGTAAACATTGGTATAGCGCAACATCTGTAACAGGTCCATACAATTATGCGAATAATATTCCTTCCAATTTATATAAAGTTCAAACTACTGTTGATAATGCTGCAAGTAATGATCCGGGCTTTATCAGTGATTCTGCTGCTGCAAAGAATAATGTTATCACAGATATTATTGTAAGTACGGAACCTGCCGAGTTAATTCAAACAAACGGAGAAGCCAATTTATCTCCGATTGACGGAACTAATTTGTTGTACGCCACCAACACCGAGAATGATATTTTTATCGATCAATCATCACAACAATATTATGTGTTGTTATCAGGTCGTTGGTATAAAGCAGCCAACTTAAACGGACCATGGCAATACATTGCATCGAATAGTTTGCCGGCAGACTTTACAAAAATTCCGGAAGGCTCACCAAAAGATAATGTATTGGCCAGTGTTGCCGGAACACAAGCTGCACGTGAAGCCATTATGGATGCACAAATTCCGCAGACAGCAAAAGTAGATCGCAATAAAGCGAGTGCTACTGTTACTTATGATGGTGAACCAAAGTTTGAAAATATTCAAGGCACCAATATGCAGTATGGTGTGAACACACAAAGTTCAGTGATCAGATACAGAAATAAATATTATGTAGTTGAAAATGGTGTTTGGTTTGAATCTTATAGTCCAAACGGACCTTGGGTTGTTGCAACAGAAAGACCGGAAGAAGTAGATATCATTCCGCCAACAAGTCCGGTATATAATTTAAAATATGTGTACATCTATGATGTAACGCCTGATTGGGTTTATATGGGATACACGCCGGGATATTTAAACAATTTTATTTTCGGACCAACAGTTGTGTACGGAACAGGATTTTATTATTCACCTTGGTTTGGTTATCATTATTATCCGCGACCATATACATGGGGTTTCAGGATGCATTATAATCCATGGTTAGGCTGGAGTGTTGGTTATGGTTATAGTTTTGGTTGGTTTAATTTTGGATTTGGTTTTGGAGTTAATCTATGGTCTGGCTGGGGTGGCGGTTGGTTTGGCCCTGTTGGTTACCATCCTCCGTATCGTTGGTATGGTGCGGGTTACAGAAGTGTCGGATATTATGGTAACAGACCATTTACAGCAAACATCATTCATAATAATATTCGCATCAATAATTATTCAACCAATATTTATAATAACAGAAGAGATGTGATTACCAGAAATAATAGTGTGATCAATAACAGAAACAATACCATTATTAATAACGGAAGAATTGAGAACAGAAAAATCTCTTCGCCTGCCGTAATGCCAAGAACACAAAACGGATTTGTTAATCCAAATACCATGCGTCAACAAGGACCAACGATTACTACTGACAGAGAAGGAAATGTTTTTCAAAGAGGTATTAACGGACAAATTCAGCAACGCCAAGGTAATCAATGGCAACCCGTTGACAACAGCAGAAATAATGTGATTCAAAATTTAAATCGTCAACAAGAAAATCATGACCGCGGTCAAATGCGTGTACAGAATTTTCAATCACAAAGAAGTGCGCCGGCAGTTCAACCAAGCAGAGCCCCATCCAATAACAATGGTGGAAACAGAAGTGGCAATAGTGGCGGCAGAAATGGAAGAAGAGGATAAAAAAATAACACAAATAAAAAAGCCCGCTGATAATCAGTGGGCTTTTTTATTGATAGTAGTTTGACTGCTATTCTTTAATATCAAATGTCTTAAATATTTTAAATGAAAAAGAAGGTCGGTCAGGATTGGTTTTATCGCCTACTGCTTTATATTGAATCACACGCTTACCTATCACTTCCATTTTTTTTGTAGTACTATCCGTAATTTTATACAAAGGGAATTTTCTAATCAAAAATCCTTCCATGATAGAGAACTCATCATGCCCCTGATATCCCTGTCGTAATTTTGGGTCAGCATAAATATCTGTCATAAAAATAGGCACACAAGATTTGTTTTCTGAAGATGCCAATGAATAAACCTGAGCTCTGTCTTTTTCATCATAAGAATAAAATATCAGATCCGGATAACCATCACCATTAAAATCATCAATTGCAGCTTTAACGATTCTCCCCGTAATCATAAAGTCCATAGTTCTTGTATTATTACCGACAAAGCCAATAGGCGTGATGGAAACAATATTGCTTTCCGGACTTTTATTGTTGCACATTATTCTATATCCAACCTTATCTGATCGAAGTGTTGAATCGAATTTTAATTTTTGTGCTTGCACAGGAATGATAAACAATATCAAAACTGCCAAAAAGATCATTCTTGTAAACATGGGATTTTTTTAGAAATCAATTTCTGCAAATATAGGCTACATATTTCTTCTGTACTGACCACCCACTTCGTATAAGGCATGAGAGATTTGTCCGAGTGAACAATATTTTACCGTTTCCATCAATGCTTCAAATAAATTACCATTATTAATGGCAACGGTTTTTAACTCATTTAATTTTTCTGTTGCCTTATTTTTATTGCGCTGATGAAACGCTTGCAGGTTTTGTATCTGTTGTTCTTTTTCCTCTTTGGTAGAACGAATGACTTCTGTTGGTAAAATAGTTGGACTACCTTTTTTATTGAGAAAAGTATTCACACCAACAATCGGCAATTCGCCGGTATGTTTTAATGTTTCGTAGTATAAACTTTCTTCCTGAATTTTATTTCTTTGATACATTCTTTCCATCGCACCCAATACACCACCGCGTTCGTTGATACGATCAAACTCAAGCAGCACAGCTTCTTCCACCAAATCGGTTAATTCTTCAATTGCAAAACTTCCCTGAATAAAATTTTCTGTTTTGGCAGAACCCAATTCACGATTAATTATTAATTGTATCGCCATTGCTCTGCGAACACTTTCTTCTGTGGGTGTTGTAATGGCTTCATCATAAGCATTGGTGTGTAGCGAATTGCAATTATCATAGATCGCATACAAAGCTTGTAATGTTGTTCGGATATCATTGAAATCTATTTCCTGTGCATGCAAACTTCTGCCACTTGTTTGTATATGATATTTTAATTTTTGTGAACGATCATTCGCTTTGTATTTTAATTTCATTGCCTTCGCCCAAATTCTTCTGGCGACTCTGCCTATTACACTATATTCTGCATCCATTCCATTACTAAAGAAGAAAGATAAGTTGGGTGCAAAATCATCTATATTCATTCCTCTGCTTAAATAATATTCCACATAAGTAAACCCATTCGATAAAGTAAATGCTAATTGAGTGATGGGATTAGCACCTGCCTCTGCAATATGATAACCGCTGATAGAAACACTATAAAAGTTTCGTACTTTATTATCAATAAAATACTGTTGTACATCGCCCATTAATTTTAAAGCAAACTCTGTTGAGAAGATACAAGTATTCTGCGCCTGATCTTCTTTTAAAATATCTGCCTGCACTGTTCCCCGAACTTGTGATAATGCTTCTGCTTTTATTTTTTCATAAATATCTTTCGGCAATACTTCATCACCGCTTAATCCCAATAGTTTTAATCCTAAACCATTATTGCCTTCGGGTAATCTTTCGGGAGAAGATGGGTTGTAATAAATAGGCTTATTAGAAATTTTGAATTTATGATTTGCAATCTTTTCAACTTCACTCCATAAATTATTTTCATCAATATATTTTTCACATAATTGATCGATGGCTGCATTCATAAAAAACGCCAATATCATTGGTGCCGGCCCGTTGATGGTCATGGATACAGAAGTTTTTGCATCGCACAAATCAAAACCACTGTATAATTTTTTAGCATCATCCACAGTAGCAATACTAACACCACTATTACCCACTTTTCCGTAGATGTCGGGACGAAAATCAGGATCTTCACCATATAATGTAACACTATCAAATGCAGTGCTCAAGCGAATTGCTGGCTGTCCGAGTGAAACATAATGAAATCTTTTATTCGTTCTTTCCGGTCCGCCTTCTCCTGCAAACATTCTGGTAGGATCTTCTCCTTGACGTTTTAATTCAAACACACCGCTTGTATATGGAAATTCTCCGGGAATATTTTCCTGCAATTGCCATTTAAGGATATCGCCCCAATCTTTATACTTTGGCAACACCACTTTTTTGATTGTTGTACCACTTAATGATTTTGTAGTGAGCGATTGTTTAATGGTCTTATTTCTGACTTCATACTCAAAAAAATCTTGATTGTATTTCTTTACAAGTATACTCCATCCTTCAATTAATTTTTTACAATCAGGATGTAGTTGTTGTTCATATTTTTTTTGAAGTGATTTTAGTTCAGGAATATCACTTGTTTCTTTTTCACCAATCACGCCATTGATCTGATACAATTTGGAAGCAATCACACATTGTTCATTTACCCATGCATCATAACTTCTGTTGTTATCAGAGATCTCTGATAAGTAACGAACACGTTTAGCAGGAATGATTTGCGATTTGGAAGATGTATCTTTTGTATGTTGATGAATATCCATTTTACCAAAGTGAATATTCGTTTTCTTTTCAATGGTGGTAATTAGTTTTTCGAATAGTTCATTCACACCCACATCATTAAATTGAGCGGCAATGGTTCCAACAATAGGTAAGTCCTCATCTTTAGCATCCCACAAATGATGATTGCGTTTGTATTGTTTGCGTACATCATGCAATGCATCCAATGCACCGGCTTTATCAAACTTATTAATACAAACCACATCTGCATAATCCAACATATTGATCTTCTCTAACTGAGAGGCAGCGCCATATTCAGGCGTCATCACATACATGCTAACATCACAATAATCTAAAATAGATGCATCACTCTGACCAACACCTGCGCTTTCTAAAATAATAAAATCAAAACCGGCAGATTTACAAATATCAATGGCTTCTTGTACATATTTACTCAATGCTGTATTATCATCACGTGTTGCTAAACTGCGCATATATGCACGTGGATGAGAGATGGCATTCATTCTTATTCTATCACCCAACAATGCACCACCTGTTTTTTTCTTAGACGGATCTACAGAAATAACAGCAATGGTTTTATTAGTGAATGTGTGCAAATAACGACGAACGATCTCATCGGTGACAGAGCTCTTTCCTGCACCACCTGTTCCTGTAATTCCGAGAACCGGGATTAGCCCCTCACCCCCTAAAAGGGAGATGTTGATTGGATTAAATTTTTTTATTTCATCTAAAATTTGAGAATAGCTTTCTTGATTTTCTGCTTTTGTAATCGCTCTTGCTATTAACCGTATATCTTTTACTTCTCCTAATGGTAGTTTTTCATTCCATCTTTGTTTTGTAGCTTCCCCTTTAGTGGATGGGGGGGTATCACATTGTTTAATCACGTCTTCAATCATTCCTTCTAAACCCATATGTCTTCCATCATCAGGCGAATAAATTTTAGTGATGCCATAATGATGTAATTCTCTTATTTCTTCAGGTAAAATTGTTCCTCCACCACCACCAAATATTTTGATATGACTGCAATCGTTTTGATCCAGCAGATCTTTCATGTATTTGAAGAACTCAACATGTCCGCCTTGATAAGATGTAATAGCGATGCCTTGTACGTCTTCTTCAATAGCTGCTTCTACAATTTCGTGCACACTCCTATTATGACCAAGATGAATAATTTCTGCACCCTTGCTTTGCATAATGCGACGCATGATATTGATAGCAGCATCATGTCCGTCGAATAGACTGGCTGCAGTAACAATGCGAACTTTATGTTGTAATCTAAACCCCATATTTTAACTGTTTCCTTAAAAAACAAAATTAACTGATAAAAGTTAACGATTGTTAGTTTTTAGCGATTGTTTATCAATTTGGTTTTACCTTTCATGATAAATAATACCATATGCGATTTACAGTTACGATAGATCATTCACAAAATACACCAATAGTAAAACTAAAAGATACCATCACTCAAACTGAAGCAGAAATATATTCATTCGGCGGATTATTAAATGCATTCAATATTCAACTAAATAATAAAACGTTTAATTGTATAGAGGGTTTCAATTCTGTTGCTGATGTACAACAAAATATCACCAACGGTTTTAAAAGTGCAAAGATTGCTCCGTTTGTTTGCAGATTGAAAAATGGTGAATATAATTTTAATGATACTCATTACAAGACGCATAAATTTTATTTAGGCGAACATGCAATTCATGGTTTGGTTTATGATCAGGTTTTTGAAATATTGACCACTCATGCAGATGAACATCATGCTACTGTTGGATTAAGATGTAAGTATACAGGCACGGATGCCGGTTATCCATTTGCTTTTGAACTTTTAATCAACTGGAAATTAGAGATCAATAATAAATTATCAGTTACTACTACTGTATTACATCATAACAAACATGCTATTCCCTTTGCTGATGGATGGCATCCTTATTTTACTTTAGGAACTGATGTGGATGATTATTATGTAGCATTTGACAGCAACACACAAATTGAATTTGATGCATCGCTTATTCCAACTGATAAAGAATTGAAAGATGAGCGTTTCATTCATTCAACTTCATTAAAAAATATTGCATTAGACAATTGCTTTGTGTTAAACAATCCCCGACAATCAACATGTATTTTAAGAAACAAACAATTGCAATTAACGATCCATCCCGAAAAGTCTTACCCTTATTTACAAATTTATACACCGCCGCATCGCAAAAGTATTGCTATCGAAAATTTAAGCAGCATACCGGATGCATTCAACAATAAAAAAGGATTGATATGGTTAGAACCCAATCAATCCAAATTATTTACAACCAGTTATCAGATAACAATTTTATAAACTTACAGTAGCGGTCATACTGATCTCCACATTTACATTCTTCGGCAATCCTTTCACAGCAACAGTTTCACGTGCAGGATAATCGCCGTTAAAATAACTGCCATACACTTCATTCACTTCTGCAAACAAACTCATATCACTTAAAAAGATGGTTGTTTTTACTACATGCTCAAAAGTAAGTTTGGCTTCATCTAAAATAGCTTTTAAATTTTTCATCACTTGATGTGCTTCATCTTTCACGCTTCCTTTTATCAAATCATTTGTTGAAGGATCAATGGCTACTTGTCCGCTGATAAATAATAATTCTCCTGTTTTCACAGCTTGATTATATGGACCGATCGGTGCAGGTGCTTTATCTGTTTTGATAATTTGTTTTGACATATTATTCGTTTTTAAATAATCGGCAATTAACTTCATTTCCTTCAATCAACCTATTTTTGTGCAAATCATTTTAAATGCAGTTGGCAGTAAAAGCAAATCAGGAGCAGCGAGAAGAATTTCTGTCAAAATCAATTCCGGCAAATATTTCTATTATTTGGGCAGATAAAAATATTCCGGATGCAGAAGTATATTTTGATTTATTGTTTGAAGAAGAGGGGGCAGCATTTAGTTCAATCAATAATAAACCTGTTTTTGTAAATGCAGTGATTGAAACATGCCAAACATTACCAAAGAATTTTATTCGAATTAATGCATGGAACGGTTTTTTAAAAAGAGATATTGTTGAAGTGGCTGCAAAAGAATCAATGAAAATGGAAGCAGAGAAAATATTAAACAGTTTGCAATGGAAATTTGAATGGGTAGTTGATGAACCCGGTATGATTGCTGCAAGAATTATTGCGATGATTGTTAATGAAGCTTATTTTGGTTTGGGGGATGAGATCAGCAGCAAAGAAGAAATTGATATTGCCATGAAACTGGGTACTAATTATCCATATGGTCCATTTGAATGGAGTGAAAAAATTGGTTTACAAAAAATATATGCCCTCTTAAAAAAATTATCGCAAACAGATAAGAGATACAATGTAGCACCGAGTTTAGAAGAAGCAATTCATCAACTATAAAATGGCATTGATATTAAATATAGATACAGCAACAGAACATGCATCGGTATGTTTGAGTAAAGATTCAAGTGTATTAGCATTGGAAGAAAATGCAGAGCAAAAAAATCATGCTGCATTTATTCAGCCTGCTATTCAAAAAATATTTTCAGTAACTAATTTAGCATTGTCGTCTATCGATGCAATTGCCGTTACTAACGGACCGGGAAGTTATACAGGCTTACGTGTTGGCTTATCATCTGCAAAAGGTTTGTGTTATGCTTTAAACAAACCGTTAATTCTTTTAAACACTCTGGAAGTAATGGCAAATGCGGCCATCAATGAATTAAAAAAACAAAATGCTGATATTCAAAATACATTGTTTTGCCCAATGATAGATGCAAGAAGAATGGAAGTATTTACAGCTTTGTTTGATGCATCTTTAGAACTCATTATTCCCTCAACTGCTGTTATTTTAGATGAGCAGACATTTGCAGATTATCTTTTAAAACAATCCATTGTTTTTAGTGGTAGTGGAACAGAGAAATGTCAAAAGATTGTAAAACATTCAAACGCTATCTTTCAATCCATGCAACAGAATGCTTCCCACATGATTCACATATCAGAACAAACATATACTCGTAAACAGTTTGCAGACCTCGCTTATAGCGAACCGTTTTACCTGAAAGAGTTTTTTACTCCACTAAAAAAGTAGATTTGTTTATTGATTTATTTTAAAAATAAGTTGATAGTTTCAACAAATATTTTTTTAACTTTATGCAATCGAGCTATTGTCTAACCCCCCCAATTATTATTTTATGACACATTCACAAAATTTCCTTACGCTTAGTAATGGAAGAGCGCTTGTAAAAATCGATCTTGTGCAAAGCAAAAAAGCGGCCATGACTTTGAGGGCAATCAATCACAAACTTCGCCAGCAAATGTTAAAACTGCTCGATGAAAACAAGCGTATGACTGTAACAGAATTGTATGTTAAACTTCGTTTAGAACAATCTGTTGCCTCACAACATTTAGCGATTTTACGTCGTGCTGGAATTGTTAGTACACAACGTACCGGCAAGTTCATTTTTTATTCTCCTAACTACAATCGTATTGCTGAAGTAATCAAATTTGCAACAGATTTAGTAGGATAATCTCGACACAAAAATTCTTTGTTGTTCAATTTATAATGGCACGCCAAAAGCGATGCCATTTTTATTTTTTATCTTCGCAAAAATTATTCGTTTATGTTTATTCAGCAATTATATACCGGATGCCTGAGTGAAGCAGCTTATTATATTGAAAGCGAAGGAGAAGCTGCAGTAATTGACCCATTGCGTGACATTGATGAATATTTACAATTAGCCACTTCACGCAAAGCCAAGATCAAATATATTTTTGAAACACATTTCCATGCCGATTTTGTAAGCGGTCATTTAGACCTGGCGGCTGCAACAGGCGCAAGCATTGTCTATGGCCCAGATACGGTTACTAAATTTCCGGTGCATGTTGCAAAAGATGGAGAAATATTTTCATTAGGCAAATTAACGATACAAGTATTACATACACCCGGACATACTTTGGAAAGCAGTTGTTTTTTATTGAAAGATGAAAACAAAAAAGACCATGCCATATTTACCGGTGATACTTTATTTGTTGGCGATGTAGGTAGGCCTGACCTTGCGCAAAAAGGTGAAGCATTAACCATGCAAGATTTAGCCGGTATGATGTATGAAAGTTTGCAAAAAAAGATTATGCCCTTGGCTGATGACGTAATATTATATCCTGCACATGGCGCCGGAAGCAGTTGCGGTAAAAATTTAGGTTCAGAGACTTTTAGTACCATCGGCGAACAAAAGCAAACTAATTACGCATTGCAACAAAGTAGTAAAGAAGATTTTATTCAAGCAGTTACAGAAGGGTTGGCATCACCACCTGATTATTTTCCTATCAATGCAAAAATTAATAAAGAAGGTTACGAAAGCTTGAACAGTATCATGGAAAAAGCATTACAACCTCTAAATGTTGATGCATTCAAATTAAAAATGAAAAATGATGATACAATTATATTAGATACCAGAACAGCTAATGTATTTACACAAGGTTTTGTACCGGGTTCTATTTTTATTGGATTGGAAGGTCGTTTTGCAGAATGGGCAGGCAGTTTATTACCATTTGATAAAACAATTATTTTAGTTACTGAAAAAGGAAAAGAAAAAGAAACCGTTGTTCGTTTAACAAGAGTGGGCTTTGAAAAAATTGAAGGTTATTTACAAGGCGGTTTTGAAGCATGGCAAACTGCAGGTGAACCTATTGATATTATTATTGATGTTGAAGCAGATGAACTAGCCATGGATATTCCTTTTGATGAAAACTTAGTAATTGTGGATGTGAGAAAAGAAACTGAATATGCTGACGGACATATCAAACAAGCACTCAATATTCCTTTATTAGAATTAAAAGATCCGGCAAGTATGGCAAATATGGAAGACACGCATAATATTTATGTGCATTGTGCCGGTGGTTACAGAAGTGTGATTGCTTCTTCACTTATTAAAAAAGAAGGCATTCATAATATACGCAATGTTGTTGGCGGATGGGGCAGCATTAAACAATTACCCGATAAATTTGAAATTGAAAAAACAGTTGAAGCCTTGAATTAATAATAAAGCTCCGGAATATTCGGAGCTTTATTATTTATACAACAAGATTGCTATGTTTACCTTCATCGAATTGATACTTCCATCGTTTATGACTCCACAAATAACCTGATGGATGTTGGCGAACAGTTTCTTCAATAAATGCTGCCAACTGTTTTGTAATTTCTCCGTGAGGCAATGTCTTAGGTTCTTCACTTAATAATTTTAAATCCGAACGATAATACCCTCTTTTAATTTTATAAAAATTACAAAGCACTACTGCTGTATTATCAAACTTAGCACTACGCTCGGGCCCCTTTACAAATGGTGTCATTCTTCCGAAGAAGCTTGTCCAGTAAGCATTTTCAGGTCCACCTGGATTTTGATCTCCAACTAATGCCAAACAATATTGTTCTTTGGAATAAGCACTGAAGTTCTTTTTGAATTCAGTAGCTGGTATCAATACTGTACCAAATTTTTTTCGGTAATTATAAAATATTTTATCAAACACTTTATTTTGAATAGGCATGTAAACACCTAGAAATTTATACAATAAATTATTTGAATAAGCTAAGTTCGCAAACTCCCAATTAAAAAAATGACCTACTAATAATTGAACATTTTTTCCGGAGCTATGGATATTATTGATCACACTATAATCTGCAGTAAATCTTTTATTCAATTCTTTTTCAGAGATAGAGATCAATTTAAAGACTTCAATAAATGTATCAGTAAATTGCTGATAGAACTCCTTGGCAATTTTTTTTCTTTCGGCTAAAGTTTTATCAGGAAAAGCAATGGATAAATTATTCATCACCACTTCTTTTCTGTATCCAACAATGTAATAAACAATCAAATAAAAAAAATCGCTCAATAAATACAAAACACGCCAAGGTAATAATGATAATACATAAAATAGGCCGTACACAATGTAATACATACAATCAAAGTTTAGAAACTGATGCAGGTTCTATCCATGCTTCATTTTCTTTCAATAAATTAATTAATTCATCAACAGCAATATCACTATCAATATTACGCTTCACAATTTCTTTGCCTTTGTATAAAGTAATTTTTCCAACACCGCTTCCCACATAACCAAAATCAGCATCAGCCATTTCCCCGGGTCCATTTACTATGCAACCCATAATAGCGATCTTCACCCCTTTTAAATGATTTGTTCTTGAACGAATTTTTGCAGTGGTTTCCTGCAGATCAAATAATGTTCTTCCGCAACTCGGACAAGAAATATATTCTGTTTTGGAAATTCTTGTTCGGGTTGCTTGTAATATCGAGAAGGCTGTGCTATTGATGAATTGTTCAACAGAAATATTATTAGAATAATTTCTACCGCTTGCATTCTTATAACTTGAATCTTGCAATTGGTAACTTTTATTTGTCATTCCAAAACAAACACCATTACCGAAACCATCCAATAATAATGCGCCTGCTTCTGTTGCATAATGAATGAGATGCTCATCTGCTGTTTGCCAATGACTGTCACAAGTGATGATAACCGGATTTAAAATCTTCCTGTTTGATAGCTCAACAAACATTCGTCTTATCGCAAGCATGGCATGTTGATGAGTACTGCTTAAGCACAACACAACTGATTTATCATTGCCCAGTTCATCCAGAAAAGTAAAATCATTAATGGGCGTTTCATCACTAAAGCAATCAATCATTACAAAATTGATCAGCTCACTTTTTTGTTCTGCTTCAACAAATCCACCGCCATCAAAAATGGGAAAATATTTTTCTTTATCTGTTGCCAATACCCATGCAGCAGGATATACAATCACTTTCAATGTACCCGGTAATGCAAAATCTAATAACTGATGTCCGGTAAAAATATAATCAGCTGCGGTATCACCGATTGTCCATTTGTCTGTTATTTCATTATAGGTGTAACCGATACTTTCTAAATGTTGTGTTGTAATTTTTTCAATCTTACTTAAATCAGCAATTACAACAGGAACATGTTTTGCACCAATATTATCAACTGCAAAAGTTTCTCTTTGTTGATAATTAAACGAATCGTAAGGAAATTTTTCGACTGATTGAATACTATGGACTATAGGCTGAGAACTATTGATTGTATAACGTTTCACCAAATCTTTACAAACAGGAATTTCCAATTCAGGATCTTCTGTTAATGAAACACGAATGGTATCACCGATACCATCTTCCAATAAAGTACCAATACCCACTGCACTTTTTACTCTGCCATCTTCACCATCACCTGCTTCTGTTACACCCAAATGCAATGCATAGCATTCATTGAATTCTTCAAACATTTTATTGATGAGTGTTCTGTAAGCCTGCACCATCACTTGCGGATTGCTGGCTTTCATACTCAATACAATATTGTAATAATTTTCAGCACGTGCAATACGTAAAAATTCCATTGCACTTTCTACCATGCCCATTGGTGTATCACCATATCTGCTCATGATTCTGTCACTCAATGAACCATGATTGGTGCCAATGCGCATAGCTGTTCCATATTCTTTACAAATTTTTATCAATGGCGTAAATCGTTCTCTTATTCTATCTATTTCTTCAACATATTCTGCATCGGTATATTCAATCTGTTCAAATTTTTTCTTATCAACATAATTACCCGGATTCACTCTAACTTTCTCCACAATTCTTGCAGCGACTTCGGCTGCATTAGGCGTAAAATGAATATCCGCCACTAACGGCACATGATAACCCCTTTTGTGCAATTCGTTTTTGATATGTAATAAATTCTCTGCTTCTTTTTTGGATGGTGCTGTAATGCGCACTAATTCTGCACCGGCTTCAATACAACGAATGGTTTGTTCTACAGTTGCAATGGTATTCATTGTGTCGGTAGTCGTCATCGTTTGAACACGAATGGGATGACCATTGCCTAATAATAAATCACCAATCTTCACTTCATTAGTGATGAGTCTGCTATATTCCGTTAACGAGTTACAATATAATTGCATTGAATCTGATTATGCTGTGATGCAAATGTCATTAAAAAAGAAGTATTTTTAATCAATAATGATAACAATGAAACAATTGCTTTGTTTAGGGATGATTTTTAACATTTTGCTCTTGCAGGCACAAACCGCTGAAATGCCCGCCGGTAAATCATTTCGCATCAGCAGCCCTTATTCGATGTTCCCGGATTCTTTGCGTAACAAAGAGCCGAGAGTGTATGATAATAAAATCTATTCTGCACAAGAACATTATAATGACAGCAGTGCTTATATTTTTGTTCCTGATTATTTTGACAAGAATAAACCTTTTCATTTTGTAGTTTGGTTTCATGGGTGGGGAAATAATATTGATTCTGCCCTACCATATTATCATTTGAAAGAGCAATTTTATGCTGCTCATTTAAATGCAATTTTTCTTTTTCCTGAAGGACCCAAGAATGCTCCTGATAGTTATGGCGGCAAGTTTGAGAAAGCAGATACTTTCAATTATTTTATGAACGATGTAACGAAGTTTTTACAAACAGAGAAATGCATCACTAAAAATATTTCTTTTGATATGATTTATGGCGGGCACAGCGGCGCCTACAGAGTGATGAGTTATTTATTATTGCATTCGAAATATAATTGCAAAGGGGTTTTATTGTTTGATGCATTATATGGGGAGTTGGAAAAGTTTGCTGTGCATTTGCAAAAAAATCCATTAGGCAAAATGATCAATATTTATACAGACAATGGCGGCACTTTACAGAACTCTTTAAATATGGCAAAAGAAATGAAAGCTTGGAAATGGAAATATGTATTGAAAGAAGAAGATGATTTCTTGAAAGAGGATGTTCGAAAAAATCAAGTAGTCTTTTTGCACAGTAAGAAACTGCATAATGATGTAGTGGCAAATCAAAATAATTTTCAACGATTTTTAGAAGCCCTGAAGTAATTACCAATCTTTATCGGGTTTTACTTGCTTGATTTTTTGCTTTTGCATCTCCTGCAAACGTTTTTCCTCTTGCCTTAATTGATTCAACAAGTTCTCGGCTTGTTGTTTATTCATTTTATTCTCTTGTTTTTTATCCTGCGGTTTTTGATCTTGTTTTTTGTTTTGATTTTGTTGTTGTTTATTTTGTTTGTTCAATTCATTCAATGCTTTTTGTAAATTCTCTCTGGCATCATCATCTGAAGGATTCACTCTCAAAGATTGTTTGAATGAGTTGATCGCTTCCTGTAATTGTTTTTGATTGACCTCCGCAATCCCTTTATTGTATAATGATCTGGCTCTTATAGAAGTATCTGTTGAATTTTCTGCTGATGATTGAAACAGTTTAGCGGCATCTGTATAATTCTTTTGTCGCTGCAAAGCCACGCCTGTATTGAATTGTGCTGTAGTATTCTTTTCATCTTTCTTCAACACTTTTTCATATTCAGTCTGCGCTTGTTTATAATCACCTTTTTTATACCATTCATTACCCTTCACCAAAAAATCATTCACGGTTTGCGAAAATGATGCTGTTGAAATGAATAAAAACGATATGATTATTATTTGCTTCAAGCTATTGATAATTTTTTTTCTGAGATAAAAAATTCTGCGACTAATAATAAAATAGCCGCCAATAAAAAATAAACATAGTATGATTGATACTCAATAAAACCTCCGGCATTACTGATACTTTTCTTTTCCATGCCATTTAATTCATTTACCAATGCATCCGATACAATAGATAAATTATTTAACGAATGATATGTTCCATTTCCTGCTTGTGCCAGATCTTTCAATAATTGCTCATTCAATTTAGAAATAACCGTTTGACCGTTCTCATCTTTTTTATATTCATTTGTTCCCGGCTCAATGATCGGTGATCCATCTGCAGAACCAACACCAACTGTATGAATAATGGTTCCATGATCTGCCAATTCTTTTACCGTTTCCAATGCTCTATCATCCTGATCTTCTCCATCAGTAATTAATATTGCCGCTTTATATTTTTTTTCTTTTGTATCCAATGAAACATCACACAAACGCAATGCATCACTGATATTCGTTCCCTGCACCGATACCAATTCCGGCGAAGCACCACTCACAAACATTTTGGTGGCAGCAGCATCTGCAGTCAATGGCATTTGCAAATACGCTTGTCCGGCAAATACAATCAATCCAATTCGATTGTTTTCTAATTTATTTGTAAGTTGATTGATGAGCAATTTTGCTTTTTCTAAACGCGATGGTTTCTCATCCTGACTCAACATACTTTTACTTACATCCAAGGCAATCATCACATCAATACCATTTGCCATAGAACCTTTTCCCTGTGCAGGTTTTCTAAGATTGGCAGCAGCAATAATACTCAATGTCAATGCAATAAATGCTATAATGATTTTAGTTTTGTATTTATCAGGAGAATAATAATTCATTAATTTCTCTACCAATCTTACATCGCCTAATTGTTGTTTTACTTTTTGTTTCCATTTGATTACATATACTAACAAAAAGATAAGCGGCAATAATATGAATAAGCCTGATAAGAATTCTATGTTTTGAAATTGAAGCATTGTGTGCAAGCTACTTGCAGAAACTGATAATGAAAAACTAAAAATGATTTTATCTCTTTCCTTTCAAAAAACCCTGGTTATCTAAAATATGCATCAACATATTTTTTCTGATGGTAACGATATCTGTATCATGTGTTCCTTCAATATTCAATACAAAAAAATAAGGATGTTTATTTTCTTCGATCCAACCTACAATCCAACCCAATGCATTACCGTTTTCTCTATATCCCATACCTGTTTTATAAGCTAGAATGTAATTAGCATTACTTTCTCTTACCATTACTTTTTTTACAATATCCGTTGTGGTTTTTGAAAAAGGCAGTTGACTGAAATATAATTTCTTTACCAAGCCCAATTGCTCATCAGCAGTGATTTTTAAAGAATTATCCAACCAAAAAGTATCTATCCGATTACCGATTTTGTGATTACCATACTTTAAACTATCTAACCATGCTTGCATTGTATCTTTTCCAATTCTTCTTGCTACTTCCTGATAATACGGAACACAAGAAACTTTAAATGCTTCTTCCATTGTCAAATCTTTATTCCAATCCTCATTCCAACGCTTGATACCATCCCACTTAATAATCATTTTTTCATTTTCAATTCTGCCGGTTTGTAAACCTATCAATGAATTCACAATTTTAAAAGTGGAAGCCGGTAAATATGCGGAATCTTTATAACGCGATAAATTATAAATAGTGAAGCGACCCAGTCCATTATCAAACAAAGCAAAACTTCCGGCAACATGATTACTGTCGAAATATTTTTTTAGAGAATCCTCAATGGTTACGTTATTCGGGCTGCATGCTGAAAAGAAGATAATGGATGACAGAAAAAAGATGACAGAAAAAAATAGTCGCATAAAATTAATTTCCGCAAAAATAATCATCTCAACGTATCTACAGCAATTGAATATGCAGTAAAAAAGCCGTATCCGTTTTTTACGTTTTGAAATACATTGGTTGGTTCTGCAAAAGGATTATCTTTTGCAATGTCGTAATCATTTACCGTTTTGATATAATTAAAATAATCCCGTGTAATATGCAATAATTCTATATATGGTCTTCGAACTCTGCCAGAAGTAAAGCCCGTTGTCATCTGGTCATCAGAAACAAATACTTCTACTTTTTTTGTTTGTCCGCTGAAATGAATATCACTCAGCAATAATTTATTTCCATCAATACAAGTTTGTGTAGTAAATGGATTGTTGAAAATCATTTTCTCGAAATCTGTATCAGTGGTATTGATGCAATTAGCATAACTGCCATCCGATCTATGAATACGAATCAAATAATAATCAGTTGATGCAGTAGCATCAGTAAAATTAAAACTGATCTTATCCATTATATTTCCGGCTGCATCATAAGCTGCATTTTTCTGGAGTAAAGTAGTATTAATGGTCATTAAAGATGGCAAAGCACCGGATGCTGATACATCAGTAAATCCATTAACCGATGCATCTACTTCATAATTAGCACTAAGAATTGTTTTTTTGGTTTTGTTGATATACCTGAAATTGATGGAATCATATTTCAATGTATCGATCACAACATTATTTTGTTTGATAGTGATGAATGCGTTCTTTACTTCATAAGTTCTGATCAAGCTGGAACCTGTGTCAACAGGATCATTGATGCCTCTGCTTCTTGTTAAGCGAACAATAAATTGTTGTGCTTGCTGCCATTGTCCGTTCAATACCAAAACAGGTTGTGCGGATGGTACATCAATCTGTAAAGATTTATTACATGCCAGTGGCATTAATAAAAAAAACAAAACTGATATACGCCATCTTTTCATTTGCTAAAATTTAAATTGATAACTGACTGATGGTATAATAGGAAACAACGCAAATTCATTAAACTGGTTTTTATAAGTATGTGTTGCAGCATCATAAATAGTTGTGCGATAAATAAAATAAGCATTTAATCTGCTGTACACATTATAAATACTCAGTACCCAATCTCTTTCGAATTTCTTTTTTTGTTTGATAAATGTTGCAGAAATATCTAACCGATGATAAGCAGGTAAACGATAACTGTTTCTGCTGTTATACACTTCCACTTCATGATTATTAATATCCAAATAAACCGCCACAGGCAATGTGGTAGCCATTCCTGTACCATATACCCAATCTGCACTTAATAAAATATTCTTCTTCCATTCATGCACTACCGCTATTTTAATATCGTGTCTTCTATCGTATTTATATGGGAATGTTTGTCCGTGATTCAAGTCAGCAAATTGCCGATTGCTCCAACTTAATGTGTATCCGATCATTCCTGTTGTTTTGCCTTTCTGTTTTTGTGCCATTAATTCCAATCCGTAAGTAGTACCTGTTCCGATTACAACTTTATTTTCCCAGGTTGTTAATGCATTCACGAAAGAAGAACCTTCAGCATATTCAATCACATTCTGCATTTTTTTATAATAGGCTTCCGCACTAAAAGCAAAATGATTTTTTCCATTATAATTCCAACCAATGGCCGTTTGCGTACTGATTTCTGCGGGTACATTATTGGTTGCAGGTACCCACAAATCTGTTGGCATACCCACACCACTATTGGTTAATAAATGAATGAACTGATTCATCTGCGTAAAAGAAATTTTAATACTCATGTCGTTATTTAATAAATAACGCGCAGATACTCTTGGTTGTAACGAAGAAAAAAATGTATTGCGTACACTAAATCCTGCCCAATGCAAACCAATATTGGCTTTTATTTTTTGTGAGAACCGAATATCATCTTCTGCATACAAATCATACTCCGTTGAACTGATAAAATTTGCCTGATAAGAAGAATCATAATTATAAGATGCATTGGTGATCTGTGTTTGATAAGCACCCGGACTATAATTATGCCAGGTAACCGAAGCGCCTGTTTTAATAAAATGATCAGGGCTTGGCAAATAATCCATATCTATTTTTACACTTTTATCTTCAATACCGGAAGAATAAGCCTGAATATAATTTCCATTGGAAGAAGTTGATTGCGTGATATTTTGTGTGGTGGAAAGATCTAACTGATATTTGGTATAATTAGCAGTGATATTACTGAATAATCTTTTACTGAATTGATGATTCCATCTCATCATGGCAGTATTATTTCCCCATTGCATTTTTACTCCATAACGATCTCCGCTCACCAATAAAGTATCTTTATTAAAATCATAATTTTCATTGCCATCAAATTTATCTTTTCCAAAAAAGCCACTTAAGTATAAATGATCTTTCTCGCTTAAATAAAAATTGAATTTGGCATTCACATCATAAAAATAATAACCCGCTTCAGCACCTTGATTATTTAATGATTTAATTAAAGGCCGCATATATAAGTCTGCAAAGGTTCTTCTCGCACTAATCATATAAGAAGATTTCTTTTTGGTGATAGGTCCTTCAATGGTCATCCTTGCAGCCAACAAACCAATACCACCCTCTCCATGCAATTCATTATTATTGCCTTCTTTCATTCTGATATCTAATACAGAAGATAATCTTCCGCCGTATCTTGCAGGAAAGCCTCCTTTTATTACATCTACTGTTTGCAATGCATCAGTATTGAACACAGAAAAAAATCCAAACAAATGCATGGCATTATACACAGGAACGCCATCCAATAAAATTAAATTTTCATCTGCACCGCCACCACGAACATAAAATCCGGCATTGCCCTCGTAACCCGCTTGCACACCGGGCAACAATTGAACAGCTTTCAACACATCACTTTCTCCTAAAACAGCAGGCAACTTTTTTATTTGATCAGGTTGTAATTGTACCAAGCTCATCTGACTTCTCTGTACCGGATCATTTCTCTTTGCAGCCATTACCACAACTTCCTGTAAGGTATTAACCGATTGCAAAGCCACATCTAATCTTTCATCTGCTTTCAATAATAATTTATATCGTGCAGATTGATAACCCACAAAAGAAAATTGTAATTCGATAGAATCTTTAACGATTGGAATGGTGATAGAATAAAAACCATAATTATTAGAAGTAGTACCCCGATTAAAATTAACAGCTAACACAGATGTACCAAATAATCTTTCGCCGGTCGATTGATCGGTAATATATCCATGAATAGTAATTTTTTGAGAAAAGAGTTCTGTTGATAAAAATAAAAGAAAGGTTATATAAAAAAAGTGGCGCATGATAGATAAAGTTAACAATCATTATTGCTCATTTAATATTGCCTATTGAATTTTCAATACTCCCAACTCTTTACCCACTTTTGTAAATGCAGCAATAGCTTTGTCTAAATGTGTTTGTGTATGTGCCGCACTTAACTGTACTCTTATTCTTGCCAAACCTTTTGCAACAACAGGATAAAAGAAACCAATTACATATACGCTTTCGTCTAATAACTTAGCTGCGAAAGTCTGTGCCAATACTGCATCGTAGAGCATAATAGGCACAATGGGATGATCGCCGGGTTTAATATCAAATCCCGCTTCCGTCATCATTATTCTGAAATATTTAGTGTTATATTCTAATTGATCTCTTAACTCAGTTGTTTCTGTTAACATATCTAACACCGCAATACTTGCACCCACAATACTTGGTGCAACAGTATTTGAAAATAAATATGGACGAGAACGCTGACGAAGCATTTCTATAATTTCTTTTCTGCCCGATGTAAATCCACCACTTGCACCACCGAGAGCTTTACCCAATGTACCGGTAATAATATCAATCCTTCCCATTACATTTCTGTATTCATGTGTACCTCTTCCTGTTTTACCCAAAAACCCTGAAGAATGACATTCATCAATCATTACAATTGCATCATATTGATCGGCCAGATCACAAATTTTATCTAATTGTGCAAT
>CAIRTF010000143.1 GCA_903881425.1 uncultured Chitinophagaceae bacterium
ATTCCTTTAGATGGTGATTTTCTTTTATATTCTGCAATAATACCCGTTCTGTTTTCATCCAATAAAAAAGAATGCAATGACAATGTTGAACGAGAAAAAGAATCAGTCTTTTGCAAATCATCTATACTAATTTTTTGCTTCTGAATTTTTATTTCTTCTTTCTTTCTTGCAACGATGGTATCCAGAATATTCATTATTGTAATGCAATTAATGTTTGTAATGACTGATATGCTTTTCCACTTTCCAAACTTTCCACTGCCTTAATATATGCAGCTTCATAATTTTCAAATGACCCTGTACAATGCAATGCCATAGCAGCATTAGCTAATACCACTGCATTCTGTGCCCAAGTTCCTTCTCCTTTAATAATCTTTAAAAATATTTTTGCGGCTTCCTCTACACTATTGCCTCCATGAATATCTTCTGCACTTACCATTCGCTTTCCTAATTGTTCAGGTGTCATTATTTTTTCTCCTTTATTCGTGATTACTTTGGTATCATTCGTCAATGATATCTCATCATACCCATCTAATGAATGAATGATGGTAAATGATTGATTGGTTTGCTGCAATAAATAATTATAGATGCGTGCCATCTCTAAATTATATACCCCCACCAATTGATAAGCAGGTGCAGCCGGATTAACCGTTGGACCTAACATATTAAAGAAAGTGCGAACACCTATATTTTTTCTTATCGGACCAACCGTTTTTAATGCAGGATGAAATAATGGCGCATGCAAGAAACAAATATTTGCAGTATCCAATTCTTTTTTTAATTGATCATTATTGCTCTTGAATTTGTATCCCAATTGCTCCATTACATTTGATGCACCACTGATAGAAGATGCACCATAATTACCATGTTTTGTAACTTTTTGTCCGGCACCAGCTACAATAAAACAACTTAATGTTGATATGTTGAAAGTATTTTTTCCATCTCCACCTGTTCCAACAATATCCATTGTTTTCTCATTACCCAGATCCACTTTCACACACAATTCTAATAAAGCATCACGAAAACCTTGTAACTCTTCAATAGTAATGCTGCGCATTAGATAGACTGTCATGAAAGAAGTGATTTCATGTTCATTATACAATCCTTTGCCAATGCCAATCAAAATATCATATGCCTGTTGCCGATTTAATGTTTTGTGTTCAAATAAATATTGTAATATTTTTTTCATAACCTTATTTTTTTAACCAATTACGAATAATAATTTCTCCATCAGGTGTTAATACACTTTCCGGATGAAATTGTACACCTTGTACATCATATATTTTATGTTGCAATGCCATAATAAATCCATTGTCATCTTCAGCAGTTATTTCTAATGTGATGGGAAAATTATTTTTATCAACAATCCATGAATGATAACGACCAATTTCGAAATTTGAAGATAACCCTTCAAACAATGGAGATTTTACAGTGGCGAGTTGACAATTAGTTGCAATTCCATGATACACAGTTGATAAATTAGTAAGCGTTCCGCCAAATGCTTCACCAATGGCCTGATGTCCCAAACATACGCCCAGTATAGATTTCGTGGCAGCATATGCTTTGATCAATGGCAATAATAATCCTGCTTCACTTGGTATTCCAGGACCGGGAGATAAGATAATCTTATCATATTTGTTTACTTCTTCCAATGCTATTTCATCATTACGAAATACATCCACTTTTTCATGAGTAATCTTCTCCACTAAATGAACTAAGTTGTATGTGAACGAATCGTAATTATCGAAAACTAAAATTTTCATATTAAATATTTTCTGCGATAGCAATCGCTTTTTTTAATGCACCCAATTTATTGTTTACTTCCTGCAATTCACTTTCGGGATTACTTGCTGCCACAACTCCTGCACCTGCCTGATAAGTAAGTGTATTATCCTTACTTAAAAAAGTTCTGATCATAATGGCGTGATTACAGCTTCCATCAAAACCCATAAAACCTAAAGCGCCACCATAATAACTGCGTGCAGTGGGTTCAAATTCATCAATCAATTTCATGGCTTTGAATTTTGGCGCACCGCTTAAAGTACCTGCAGGAAAGGTTTTCGCCAATAATAAAAAAGGATTGGTTCCTTCTTTTACTTTACCGATCACTTCACTTACCAAATGAATCACATGACTATAATAATGTACTTGTTTAAAATAATTCACTTTTACTTCATCACATAATCTGCTTAAATCATTTCTGGCCAAGTCAACCAACATTACATGTTCTGCATTTTCTTTTACATCTTTTAATAATCTTTCTGCAGCTGCCTGATCTATCTCATCATCACCGGTTCTTTTAAAAGTTCCTGCAATCGGATGCACTATTGCTTTTCCATTTTGAATGATCAATTGACTTTCGGGTGATGAACCCATTAATTTGTAATCACCATAATCAAAGAAAAATAAATAAGGAGATGGATTGACACTTCGCAATGCACGATACACATTAAACTCATCTCCCGTAAAACTTTGCTGAAATCTTCTGCTTAATACAATTTGAAAAACATCTCCACGCAAACAACTTTGAATTCCTTTTTTAACCATCTCAACATAATCTTCATTGGTCATGTTCGATGTTTCTTCCGCCTTTAATGCAAAAGGAAACGCAGGCACATCCTTGCTTTTAATCAATCCTTCAACAACAGCCCCTTCACTCTCCAAACCTTTAATCACATTCTCACACAAAAACAATTCATCTTTAAAATGATTAATGGCAATAACATATTGATACAATCTGTATCTCATCAATGGAATAACATTCTGTTCTCTGCTATCCTCTTTTGATAACTCAATCGTATCAAAAAATTGTACCGCATCGTAAGTTGCATAACCATATAAACCTTGCGCAAATTTTGTTTCTTTCTCAATTGATTCGGCAATATCGAAACGTTGCATAAAATTCCATAACTGTTGCGGCACTTGTTGAACATCATTCACAGCAACACGTTCCGGTTTTTCATTCGGTAATTTAAACTCAATACTTTTTGTAGAAGTAATTTCAATACCGGCAATGGCATTAATGCAAATAAAACTATAACTGTTCTCTGCAACATGGTGGTCGGTGCTCTCCAATAAAATGGTATCGCGAAAGCGATCGCGAACACGCAAATAAATACCCACCGGTGTATATACATCGGCCAGCATTTTTTTTACTTTGGTTTCAATTAATATTTTTTTCATTACACGAGTTTTATCGAATTACACGAATTTTTTTGTTATCAGCTTTTGTTCTTTAATCAACTTCGTTGTGTCACTCACTTCAAGTTTCTGTTCCTTACTCCCCTTAGGGGTTGGGGGTAACAAAAAACCCCGACTAATTTGTCGGGGCTTTGAAAATGATATTCAACAGTATTGGCCATGCCATTACAATCCCCGAGAAAGGTTTGTATGCCACCACCAATTATTATTTAATAAATTTTTCATTGCATTGCAAAGATGTGAGGTGATTTTGTTTCTGCCAAATATTTTTTAAATCATTTCTCATCCGCACTTTGTCCATACATTCCCGGAACAGGAATATCTAATAAACGCAAGTAAACAGATAATTGTCCGCGATGATGCACACTATGATTCATTGCCCAAGCTCTGATAGCTACTTTCTTTTTCAACTCCATAAAAATGGTATCACCCGATTTTACCACCCATATTTTCTCTAATTCTTCATCTGTTGTATTTTCCAATGCAGCGATCGCTTTGGTATAATGTTCTTCAAAAGTTTGCATTAACGCTTCATTGGTTGTTATTACAGTTGGCGAAAAAGGTCTGTTCGCAAAATCAACAAAATCACTTTCAACAATATACCAACCCCAACGCAGGTTCTCTGCAATATGTGCTGCCAATTTTCCAATGCTCATAGATTTTTCATGCGGTTTCCAATCGGCTTTATCAAATGGAACTTTGGCTAAAATTTTTCTAGTGTTGATAGCTTCTTGTTTTATTTCTGCAATCAATTGTGTTTTCGTTGACATACTTATCGTTTTAAATTTTATAAAACACCTTTGGTACTGGGCAAATAATTACTCAATGGATCTCTTTTCACCGCCATCTTAATGGCTTTGGCAAATGCTTTGAATATGGCTTCAATTTTATGATGTTCATTATCTCCTTTGCATTCAATATTCAAATTGCATTTCGCAGCATCACTGAATGATTTAAAGAAATGAAAGAACATTTCTGTTGGCATCTCTCCTATTTTTTCGCGTTTAAATTCAGCATTCCAAACCAACCAATTTCTTCCGCCAAAATCAATCAACACTTTTGCTTCAGCTTCATCCATGGGCAATGCAAAACCATAACGTTCCATACCACGTTTATCTGCCAATGCTTTAGCAAATGCTTCACCTAAAGCAATTCCGGTATCTTCAATAGTATGATGCTCATCAATATGTAAATCGCCTTTTGTTTCAATATTCAAATCCATTTTACCATGACGGGCAATTTGCTCCAGCATATGATCGAAGAAGCCCAAACCTGAACTGATATTGGCTGTCCCGCTACCATCCACATTCAACTCTACTTTTATTTTTGTTTCGTTGGTATTTCGTTCATGCACTACTTTCCTCAATCCTAATTTCAAAAATGTATATATCTCGTTCCAATTATCTGTTTCAAATGCAATTGTGTTTCTTAAATTATTTTCTTGTTCATCTGTTAATTGATGTAACGCAGATTTTAGATAAATGGCTTTGCATCCCAAATTCTTTGCTAACCGAATATCACTCCAACGATCGCCAATGACAAATGAATTTGCAATATCAAAATCTTTATTTTCAATAAAATGTTTTAATAATGCTGTTCCCGGTTTGCGAGTAGGCAGATTGTCTTTTGCAAAAGTTGTATCAATATGAATTTCATCAAAAATAAAACCTTCGCCTTCCAATGTTCGCAGCATTAAATTTTGATAGGGATGAAAATCTTTTTCAGGATAAGATGTTGTTCCCAATCCATCCTGATTGGTAATCATTACTTTATAATAATCTAATTCATTTGCAATTTTTGATAAAGCAGTGATCGCTCCTTTTACAAAAGAAGTTTTTTCCAAACTATCAATTTGAAAATCTGTTGGTGGCTCCTGCAATATCACACCATCCCTGTCAATGAATAAGATTCGTTTCATCATTTTTTCTTAATCGGATTTCTTACCGCTTTTACTTCCGAAATTGATACAGCATCTGCTTTGTTACCAAAACTATTGCGCACATAAGTTAAAACATCTGCAATTTGCTGATCAGTTAAATCGGCATGTGATGCCATATTATTTGAAAAATATTCATCTTCAATCGGTATCCTATCATTCATTCCATGCAATACGATATAAATAATTTTCTTCTTATCACCCAATACATAACTTGTTTGAATTAATGGCGGATTCATTTTCGGTACACCACCACCATCTGCCATATGGCAACTTAAACAAACTTTATCATACACTTTCTTGCCACGATTCATTGATTCTTTTAATGTATTGGTCTGCGCAATAACCGCCATAAAAAAAATAAAACCAATGCTCATCAATACTATTCGCTTCATCAATCAATCATTTATTGTAAGAAATTTTATATACTGTTCCTTTACTATCATCGGTTACAAACAATGATCCATCTGCGCTTTGTGCCAATCCGCATGGACGATGATCTGCCTGTCTTGTATTTTCAATTTTATCTTTCCCAGCAAAACCTTTTGCAAATACTTCCCATTGTCCGGTTGGTTTACCATTTTTAAACGGAACAAACACCACATAATAACCTTCTTGTGGCTCGGGTGCTCTGTTCCAACTTCCATGAAATGCAATGAAAGCACCGTTCTTATATTTTTCAGGGAATTGATTACCGGTATAAAATAATAAACCATTGGGTGCTAAATGACCAGGGAAGGCAATAGCAGGTGATTGATAATCATCTGTAGATTTTTTTCCATCGCCGCCATATTCAGGTGCAATAATTTTTTTATTTACTAAATGATCATAATAAATATATGGCCAACCGCAGTTAGAACCTTTGTGCAATTCATACATACATTCACTTGGCAGTTCTGCACTTTGTTTAGTATCATATAAATCAGGAAATAAATCATGTAATTGATCTCTTCCATGTTGCATTACAAATAATGAATTGGTCGCTGTATTCCAATCCAATCCAACCACATTTCTCAAACCTGTTGCATAACGAATACCATCACCGTAAGTTTGATTTAATTTATCTGCTTTAAATTGCCAGATACCACCCGCAGAATCCAATATAGGACAGGGTTTCATGGCAGGCGAACCTTTTTGTCTGTCTTGTACCTGACAAGCATTTGAATACGCGCCAATGTTTACATAAATGTTTCCTGCATTATCTAATGTGATGGCTTTTGCTTCATGCTCATGACGACTTATTAATCCTGTAATAATTTTTTCGGGATTATTTGCATTAATGACTTTATCATTCGCATCTAATTTATATCTGAAAATTTCTTCATCAGATGACGCATATAAATAACCGTTTTTAATTGCGATACCTGTTCCCGAAAAATTACCAAAGGCATTTACACTATCAATCAATCCATCTTTATTCAAATCAAGCAAATTCAAAATACCATTTTGGTATTTACTTCGCTTTCCGTAATTCAGCTTTACATACACTTCTCCTTTGGGAGAAATTGCAATATGTCTTGCTGTTCCTAAGCCTTCAGCAATTTTTGCAGCTTTAAAACCCTGGGGCACGGTAATAGTTGGATCAACAGTCTGTGCAATAATAGCATTGGCGATTATTGCAGTAAATAATAAAGTGATAACTTTTTTCATCGATTGATTTTTTATGAGAAGTGATAAAGATAGAAACTATAACAAGAAAATTTTTAAGTTGTTTGATTTTTTATATAATCGGCCAGAGCATCCACCAATATTGTGTTTTCCTGCTCTGTTCCGATAGTAATTCGCAAACAGTCATCACAGAGTTTTACATTACTTCTGTCACGAACTACAATGCCTTTGGTTAATAAGAATTCATAAACTTTTCTTGCCTGTTTTATTTTCACTAAAATAAAATTGGCGTCAGAAGGATACACTTTTTCTACAATTGGCATTTGCAATAAAACTTCTGTTAATGCTTCACGCATATCCACCAAAATACGGATCATATCATTTACTTGCCCTACTTCTTCCAATGCTTTCAAAGCAAAATCCTGTGTTGCCTGATTAATATTATATGGCGGCTTTACTTTATTTAACACATTAATAATTTCTTTTGAGGCAAATGCGATTCCTAAACGCAACGCCGCTAAACCCCATGCTTTGCTGAATGTTTGCAGCACCACCAGATTCGGATAATCGCTTAATTCCTGTGTAAAAGTTTTTTGTCGGGAGAAATTAATATACGCTTCATCTATTACAACAATACCATTGAAATTATTCAATACTGTTTCAATATCTTTTCTGTTCATGAAATTACCTGTAGGATTATTTGGTGAACAGATCCAGATTAATTTTGTATTTACATCAATTAAATTTTCCAAATGAATCAAGTCTAATTGAAAATTATCCAATAACGGCGCTTTGCGTACTTCAATATCATTGATATTCGCACTTACTTCATACATACCATAGGTTGGCGGACAAATAATTACATTATCCTTTTTCGGTTCGCAAAAACTCCGATATAATAAATCAATACATTCATCGCTTCCATTACCCAAGAAAATGTTTTCCGGTGCAATAGATTTTATCTGACTGATCGCTGCTTTTAATTTTTGCTGATGAGGATCCGGATAACGATTATACCATTTGGTTAATGGAGAACCCAAACTATTTTCATTTGCATCTAGAAACACTTTTGCATCACCACTAAATTCATCTCTTGCTGATGAGTAAGTCGTTAGTTTTTTGATATTATCTCTGATTAATTGATTTAAATCGAAATTCATAAAATTATTTTATACTTATCAAGCAATTAACTTTTTAACCTAATACTCACTGCATTTTTATGCGCATCCAATCCTTCAGCTGCAGCCATTAATTCAACGGTTTTGCCAATATTACGTAAGCCTTGCTGCGTAAGCTTTTGAAAGGTTATTTTCTTTACAAAACTATCAACGCTAACACCACTATAAGCTTTAGCGAACCCATTTGTAGGCAATGTATGGTTGGTTCCACTGGCATAATCACCAATACTTTCCGGTGAATAATTTCCCAAAAATATAGAGCCGGCATTGATAATTTTTTCTGCAATTAATGCATCGTCCTTACACGAAATTATTAAATGCTCTGCTGCATATTCATTTACTAAATCAATAGCATCATCCATATTTTTTACAATGATGACTTTACTATTTTGCAACGCTTTCTCAGTAATTTCTTTTCTTGACAATAATTGTGATTGCTTATTTAATTGTTCTTCAATATTTCGAACTAAAGTTTCGAAGCAAGACACTAATAACACCTGACTATCTATTCCATGTTCCGCTTGAGATAAAAGATCAGCAGCCACAAAACTGGCATTCGCCGAATCGTCTGCCAACACACAAACTTCACTTGGCCCCGCAGGCATATCAATAGCAATTCCTTCTTGCTGAATTAGTTGTTTGGCACAAGTAACATATTGATTACCCGGGCCAAATATTTTATATACTTGTGGAATTGTTGCAGTACCAAAAGCCATAGCTGCAATGGCTTGTACGCCACCAATCTTATACATTTTAGTAACCCCAACCAATTGAGCTGCAAATAAAATAGCGGGATGTAGTTTACCATTTTTATCAGGTGGGGAACACAAAATAATTTCTTTACATCCAGCAATGTTTGCAGGAATACCCAACATTAAAATAGTTGAAAACAAAGGCGCCGTACCACCGGGAATATACAGGCCTACCTTTTCAATGCCTACACTTTTGCGCCAACATTGAACACCCGGCATTGTTTCAATTACTTCAACTTCTACGATTTGTTTTTCATGAAATGATTGGATATTTTTTGCGGCTTGACGAATAGCTTGCTTTAATTCATCTGATAAATAATCAGCAGCTTCATTGATCTCGTTTTCACTAACAGTAAAATTATCCAAGTCAACTCTATCAAATTGTTGCGTATATTTTTTTATTGCAGCATCGCCATTTAATTTCACATCATTTAAAACACTTTTTACTTTTTCTTGTAATGAAGTGGAATCAAATATTGGTCGCTGTAATAATTGCTTCCAATCTTTTTTATCAGGATATAAATACGTTTTCATCATCATTTGCACATTTATAATTTGCTAATCTGCGTATTAAATAATCATCTTCTCAATCGGCACTACTAAAATTCCTTGTGCGCCATTTGCTTTTAATTGTTCAATAATATCCCAGAACTCATTTTCACTTAAAACACTATGTACACTGCTCCATCCCGGCGTTGCCAAAGGCAATACCGTAGGGCTTTTCATGCCGGGCAATAAAGAAATGATTTGTTGTAAATTTTCGTTTGGCGCATTCAATAAAATGTATTTATTGTTCTTTGCTTTTTTTACTGATTGAATTCTAAATAATAATTTATCTAACAATTTTTGCTGTGCATCACCTAAATTTTTATTCTTCACTAAAACTGCCTGAGATTGTAAAATGGTTTCTACTTCTTTCAATCCATTCATAAATAAAGTTGAACCACTGCTGACTAAATCACAAATAGCATCAGCCAAGCCAATACCGGGAGCTATCTCTACACTACCGCTTATTTCATGAATCTCTGCAACAATATTTTTTTCTTTTAAAAATTTTTCTACTATAACAGGATAGGATGTCGCAATTTTTTTATTCACTAAATAATTGGCATTAATATACTCATCATTTCTTTTAACACCAATGCTTAATCGGCATTTGCCAAATCCTAATTTTTCAACGACTTCAACCTTTTTGTTTTTTTCATACACTACATTTTCTCCAACAAAACCAATATCGGCAACACCATCATCTACATATTGCGGAATATCATCGTCGCGTAAAAAAAATACTTCTAACGGGAAATTATCTGATTCTGTTTTTAATCTGTCTTTTACATTGCGCAGATCAATCCCACAATCTTTCAATAACTTAATAGAATCTTCTGATAATCTTCCGCTTTTTTGAATCGCTAATTTCAGTTTCATAATTATTTATTTAAATAAAAAAGGGCTCACTTTACAGTAAGCCCTTCAATGTTTTATAATGCACAACAAAACACCAACAGCTTACCCATTGGGTAAGAAATGATGATGGATATGTTGCATTTGTTTCATAATGAGGTACAAAAATAATGGCATTGGCATATCCGAACAAATTTTTTATTTATCCGCTCATAAAATCATCTTCAATAATTTTATAGATTCATTATCTTACCATTCTCCAAACAAAGAACTACCATGAGAAAAGTAAAACAAATTATTGCGGTAACTCTATCGTTACTGATTGGATTGATTAGCTATGCACAAGATGCTATTAATTATCAAATACCGCCAAAAGATATAGCAGATTTGCTTTTGGCTAAACCTACTCCTACTGTAAATATTAACAGTAAAGCAGAATGGATGTTATTGATTGAAAGAAATTCTTATCCAACAGTGGAAGAATTGGGTCAACCGGAAGTTAGAGTGGCGGGATTAAGATTGAATCCGAATAACTTTTCACCGAGCCGACAAAATTTCATCAACAACTTCACTTTAAAAAACATCAAAGGAGATAAAGAATATAAAATAACCGGATTACCGCTTAATTTATTGGCAGGGAATGTTAGTTGGAGCCCATCAGAAAAAAAGTTTGCATTTACTAACACAACAAGCAATAAAGTTGATTTATATACTGTGGACGTAATTACACAAAAAGCAACAAAAATCAATAAAGAAGCTTTGAATACAAACTTAGGAAGCAGCTACACATGGATTGATGATAATACCATTGTTTACAAAGCTGCAACTGCATCCCCAAATGCCGCACCCAAAAAACCAATCACACCAAAAGGGCCTGCCATTCAACAGAATCTTGGCAAAGTAGCTCCCAGTGCCACTTTCGAAGATCTCATCAAATCGCCTTATGATGAACAGATTTTTGAGTTTTTAACAACTGCTCAACTCATTCAAAATAAAAATGGTGTTGAAACAAAAATTGGTAAGCCTGCTATTTATTTATCTTTTCAATTATCCCCTGATAAAAAATATTTCTTATCAAGAACCATTCGTAAACCATTTTCATATTTGGTTACAGCAAACGGATTTCCATCAACAATTTCTATTATTGATATGACGGGAAAATTAATTAAACAATTAGCAGAATTACCATCGAGTGAAGGAACCCCAAGCGGTTATGATAATACGCAAAATGTTCCACGTGCATTTGAGTGGAGAGACGATGAACCAGCCACCATTACCTGGGCAATGCCTTTGGATAGTGGATTGATTAAAAAGAAAGTGGATTATCATGATGCTATATATGCTTTATCAGCACCATTTTCAGGAGAAGCCAAAGAATTGTTTAAAACACAATTACGTTATGGTGGTACTTCATGGGGCGATGCATCATTGGCATTGGTGAGAGAAAATTCAAGAGCCAAACAAATTTCAAGAGTAAGCAGATATAACACTTCCACCAACACCATGGAACTATTATATGAAAGAAATCAAACAGATGCTTACGGTAATCCCGGAACAGCAGTGACAGAAAAAAATAAATATGGAAGAGAAGCGGTCATCACCATAGAAAACGGAACAAAATTATTGATGAATAATACTGTTGGTTCATCACCCAAAGGTGATTTACCTTTTTTAGCAAAGTTTGATTTAACTACCAAAAAAAATGAAATCATTTGGAGATGCAGTGAAGGTTCTTATGAATATGTGACTGATGTGTTGGATGCAAATAATCTTACACTTGTTACTAGAAAAGAATCGCAAAAAGAAGTACCTAATTATTATATCAAGAATTTAAAATTAAAAATAGCTGATATTGCCGTTACCTCATTCAGCAATCCTTATCCTCAATTGGATGGTGTTACCAAACAAAAAGTATTTTACAAACGTGCGGATGGTGTTGATTTAACAGGTGATTTATATCTTCCTAAAAATTATAACAAAGAAAAAGATGGACCATTGCCTGTTTTAATTTGGGCATATCCTCGTGAGTTTAATTCAGCCGCAGATGCAGCACAAGTGCGTGGCTCGCAATATCGTTTTACTACCATCAGTTGGGCTTCTCCTGTTTTCTATGTTACTCAAGGCTATGCTGTGTTAGATAATGCCGAAATGCCTATTGTTGCAAAAGATGGTAAAAAACCCAATGATACTTTTATTGAGCAATTACAATTGAATGCAGAAGCAGCTATCAATAAATTAAGTGAGATGGGTGTAGGCGATAAAAACAGGGTAGCTGTTGGCGGACATAGTTATGGTGCATTCATGACTGCTAATTTGTTAGCGCATACCAATTTATTTAAAGCTGGTATTGCCAGAAGCGGTGCATACAATAGAACCCTTACTCCATTTGGATTTCAAAATGAAGACAGAACTTTTTGGCAAGATTCGAAACTATATTTAGACATGAGTCCATTTGCTTTTGCCGATAAAATTAAAACACCCATCCTATTGATTCATGGTGATGCAGATGATAATCCGGGAACATTTCCTATTAACAGTGAAAGACTTTTTAATGCAATTAAAGGTCATGGCGGAACTGTGCGTTTTGTTTTTCTTCCTTATGAAGCACACAGCTATCGTGGAAAAGAAAATTTATTACACATGTTATGGGAACAAAATCAATGGCTGGAAAAATATGTGAAGAACGCAAAATAATTTGTTTAGAAGAAAGGAGATAGAATACATTCATTACACAATCATCAAACCATTCTATCTCCTCACTTCTAGCTTTTTATTGGGTGGCGCATTGAACATTGCATCCACCGGGTGTTGGTTTTCCAATAGGTTCAGCTTGATAGCCGTTAGTAATTTCTATCCAGAATATTCTTGTTTTATAAAAATGATGCATGTACAATTGATCGCCTTTACAACAGGTAAAATCTTTTGACTCATCATATTTTCTTCCGATTGCTCCTGTTGCAAATGCAGTTAATACAATAACTGTTGCTGTACTGATAGCAATCAATTTAGCTTTCTCGAACATAACCGATTGTTTTAAAACTGTAACCACTTTACCATTATTAGTAAAAATTTCTGCTGCAAATCAAGCGCTTGTCAGGCAAGCTGCAGCAATCACAAGAGGGAGTTACTTATCAGATACTGCGCAAATAAATTCTGTTGCCTGTGTTCAAAAAAAATATCAATGTTTTTTTCTGTGCTTGTGGTGATGACTCTTTTTATTAGGATATGGAGATTTTATTTTTTCGTGGTGCAAAGCAGTTGGCTGTTTGATGTATTTCCTGATTAAGTTACCCAATAACAATAAAGCCACACCAAATAATCCAAATAAAAATTGCAGGAAATTAAGTTCGCGAATAAAAATAATTTGAAGCAAAATCCAAATAATTAAAATGATTCCTTCGCTCATGATCCATAAAGGATATTGTTTTGCATGACGCAGGCTCATCACAATTGCCACAGCACTTGCACATCCAATTGCTATGAATAATATCCATCCCGGTATACTGTAATCATTAAATGGCGAACCCTTCAAATCATCCAATCTTAGTTTAAGGGAATATCCTGTTGAATCCGAAATCAAAAAATAACCTCCAATTAATGCTGAAATGGCTACCACTACTAATATGGCGATACAAAGCTGTCTGGCTGTTTTCATAGCAAACAATTTTGCTCAAAGCAACAACAAGTATTTCATACTTGCAATGATTATTATCAGCTGCTATTCTTTCAGCAATGCATTGATGGATGCTTCAAACTCTTTTTTGAAAGCGGTATAATGTTCTCCGGTGCCCGGACCAAAAAACCCGGTATCAATCTTTTTCACTTTACCATCTTTTCCAACAATAATTGTAGATGGAAACATTTTAATAGGTGTTAATTGAGGTAAAGTTTTTTCTGTCCGTAAACTATCATTCACTGTTACACCTGTATTGAGCATCGGATATTGAACATTGAATCTGTCTTTGAATTTTTGAATACTTTTTTTGGAGCGATCAGCATCGGTACTATATTCATAAGCTAATGCAATTACCTCTACTCCACGCTGTTTGTTATTTTTATAATATTCGCTTAAGAAGGAAGTTTCATCCATACAATTCGGGCACCAGCTTCCCATGATCTGAATAATGACCGGTTTACCTGCAAACCTTGCATCCGTCAGGCTGACAGGCTTTCCGTCAAGATCCGGAAAGGTGAATTCCATCTTATCATACCCCGGTTTCAGGAAAG
>CAIRTF010000144.1 GCA_903881425.1 uncultured Chitinophagaceae bacterium
AAAACACAACACTACATTTTCCGTGCCTTTGTATTTTTCAGCAAAAGCCAAGCCTGTACCGGTACCAATTTGTGCACCCACAATACCATGACCGCCAAAGAAACTATTCTTTACATCAAAGAAGTGCATACTGCCACCTTTACCTTTTGCACAGCCGGTTGCTTTACCATATAATTCGGCCATACATGCGTTGGCAGAAGTTCCCTTTGCCAATGCCCAACCATGATCACGATATGCAGTAATGAATGGATCTTGCTGTTGGGTAGCTGTCATGCAACCCGCAGCAATGGCTTCCTGACCAACATAGGCATGAAAGAATCCACGGATCTTTCCGGCCATTTTATACATTTCTTCAGCCTTTAATTCAAACTGGCGGATGAGTTGCATTAACTCGTACCAGTATAAGTAGGTTTCTTTAGAGAATTTAGTAGGCACCGTATCAAAATTTTGAGGGGCAAATATAGGAGTTAAACTGCAATTCCGATGTTCTTTTATACAGTTCGTTTTTATGCTGATGAACACGCAAAACTTACGCTAACTTCATCCATAAAACAAAATTGATGACCATACAACAAATTGTATTGGCAGCCAGACCCAAGGGTACGCCTGCAGCAGATAATTTCAGAACAGAAAATATTGAATTAAAATCAATAACAGAAGGTGAAATTTTATTAAAAGGATTGTATTATTCCGTTGATCCTTACATGCGTGGCAGAATGAATGATGCAAAATCTTATGCGGCACCTTTTCAAATGGATCAACCCATTTCAGGTGGTGTGGTTGCTGAAGTGATTGAATCGAAATCATCAAAATACAATGCAGGTGATAGGGTATTGGGCATGTTGCCATGGCAAGAAATGATTATTGCAAAAGAAGCAGCCATTCAAAAAATAGATGCAAGTATCGCTCCCCCCAGTTATTATCTGGGTGTTTTAGGAATGCCCGGTTTAACTGCATATTTTGGTTTGATGCATATCTGCAAACCTACAGCCGGAGAGACAGTGGTGGTATCCGGTGCTGCAGGAGCAGTGGGTGTAGTTGTTGGACAGATTGCTAAAATAAATGGTTGTCGTGTGGTAGGAATTGCAGGCTCTGAGGAGAAAACAACATTATTAAAAGAACAGTTTGGTTTTGATGAAGCCATTAATTATAAAACAACAGATAACATTAAAAAAGCCATTGCAACTGCTTGCCCTGATGGTGTAGATATTTATTTTGATAATGTGGGTGGCGAAATTTCTGATGCAGTGATCGCTAATATTAATTTTCATGCACGCATTGCTTTATGCGGACAAATATCTTTATACAACAGTGCCGAAATACCTGTTGGACCCCGATTACAGCCCATGCTCTTAACAAGAAGTGTGTTGATGCAAGGTTTTATTATCAGTAATTACCAGCAACAATTTCCGGAAGGCATTCAATATCTGGCCAAATATGTTAAGGAAGGAAAAATAAAATTCCGGGAAACTATTGTGAATGGTTTCAATCAATTACCTCATGCATTACTCGGATTATTTAAAGGCGAGAATATTGGTAAGATGATTGTTAAAGCATAGTGCTTTTTTTTATGCTTTCATTGCTTGCGAAATAAAATACGCATTCAATACAATATACAATACCAATAATATTTTTGACATGACCTTATCAAATCTATTGGCTTGTTTAATCTTATCCTGCTTTACCAATCTTAATGCATAAGCCGAAGAAGCAACGATGATAAAAATAAAAATCATTGTTATGCCGTGTAAACTATCCACCAATGTAAATGAAGTGGATTCCGGCAAAGCCGAGTCAACAATATATTTATTACCCACTGCAGCAAATAAAGAACCCACACTTAATGCAAAACGCGAATCAATATTATCTGCATGAATATGAAAGCACATGTATGCAATTAAAAAAGAAACATACATGCCCAAAAACATTTTCCAGAATAATTCGCTTGCATTGCGGTCTATTTTTATATTCACCCTGAAAGTGCTGTATTCTGTGTGCGGCTTAGGTTCTAAAGGATCGCCAAAATTGGTTTCATAAATTTTTGTACCCGCAGTAATATTAAAACTGTCAATGCTCCATCCGCGTAAAGTAAATTTCGGATCATATTGTTTGTGTAAATCGTCTAATGGGCTTCCAATATTTACCAATTTCTGTTTACTTACATGCAGATACCCATCTGGCGTAGGTCTCCCGGTCTTTGCCTTATTGTTACTTAAGTTAAACTATTTTAAAACAAGCAACTGATGGCATAATTCAAGGAGCTGGCAAAAACATTTAAAAACTAAAATACAGCTGTTGATGCTGTTAGTAAAGCTATTGCGGCTTATAATCAACTCAGGCATGAGCATCAGCAACTTAACGCCCTGAAAGGCATATTTTACAAAACAAAAAATATCAAAAAAGACCCATCTGTTAAGCCCCGAAGGAGTTAAATTGAACTGGTAAAGCGATATCAGGAATATCTTCTAAACTGTAAATTTTTTTAAGTAAAAGACAAGGTTAGCGAACCCCCATTTTCCTCCTACCTCCTTCGGGACTGCTTCGAGACTCCTTCGGATCAAGTGCATTAAACAATGCACTTGATCCGAACAAGATAGGAATAAGGTACAGTGAAGAAACGAAGGTGTTAGTTAGAAAGTTTAAAAAAATAAGACTTAACTGTCGTAAGTCTCCGGACAGGTATCTTATTACTTTTTCTAAAATAGATGGATCTAGTAACAATAGGGCATAGGTCGGGGCCCCCCGCCGGATAGGCTCTTGAAGCATAAGGCAAAGCTTTTGTCATGCTGAGGTACTCGAAGCATGATGAACGAGAAGTTTTTGTTGAATCGAACTCACCCTTCGAGGGCCTCAGGGTGACAGCACGATAATTAATTAACGAAAAGCTTTTGTCATGCTGAGGTACTCGAAGCATGATTATTGAATTCACCCCTCGTGCCGATATTCATCGGGACAGGGTGACATTAAAATTCTCAGGAAGACATTACAAAAATACTCCCTCCATTTTCCGGCATGTGGACAAATTGTGCAGGGTAGGGAAGGCTTTATAATTCTGCCAGCGTAGCTTGCTCATCATGAAAATCATCTCCTCTAAAACATATACACTATTTTAATACATTAATAAATTTATAGTAGTAAAAGTTTTAGTATTTGATAGTAAAACAGTTAAAAAAAGGAGTAATCATTTATTTAGTAATATATATATCATACAATGTATTTTAAATCAATTAATTAAGTAATTATAAATAGTATTTAATTATAAACAATAATCAGCCATAAATGTATTAAATGATGCATTTACCAACTAAAGAAAAATATGTTAACTGAACAAATATTAGTTATTGAAAATCAATATTTTGGGTGTGTTAATTGGATATACGATTTGTTTCAATTTTCGCATGTTAAAATAGAGCAATGCGAATACTATCAAAAAATGAGTTTTCGCAACCGATGCGTTGTATTTGGTGCGAATGGTTTGGTTCAATTATCGGTTCCCTTGCAAGATGGTCGGAACCAACGCAAGCCTCTTAAAGAGGTTCTGATTAACAATCAGGAGCATTGGCAAAAAATGCACTGGCGTACCCTTTGCTCCTGTTATGGCAAAGCCCCCTTTTTTGAATATTACCAACCCTGGTTGCAGGACTTTTACCAAAAGCGCTTTGAGGGACTTTGGGAGATGAACCTCTGTATTTTGGAATGGCTGAAGAAGGTTTTGGCTATCCCTCCGGAAATAGGGTTTACGGAAAGCTATGAGAAAACTTATCCGTCAACAGTTATCGACCATCGAAGTCTGTGGTTGCCCAAGAACTTTCAGGATTCGGAAAAAATCATCCGGTATCAGCAGGTATTTGAAGACAAGAGCGGCTTCCAAAAAAACCTGAGTGTTTTGGATATTTTGATGTGCGAGGGGCCTGATGCAAAAAGAATTTTTTTCAGTAAAGTGTAGCATTAACCGCAAAGAAGAAAAGTACGCTGAGTTAACGCAAAGAAACACTCTGTATTATTTTGCCTTTGATGTAAAATAATGAAAGCAGCAATTACGGTTAAAAAAGTATCTTTTAATTACTTGTCAATTAAACGATTCTATTTGAGATGAATCTATTAAATTGCCGAACTAACTAATTCTCTCATTCCCCCTTGTAATGAAGCATCGATTACTCTTTCTTTTTTGTTGTTTAATTGCGCTGTTAACTAATGCGCAAAACTTCTCCAACAAGGGTAAAGATTTCTGGTTGGGTTATGGTTATCATGTAAACATGGCGGGTAATCCTGCAGGTGGTGGTACACAGGATATGATCTTGTATTTTACTTCTGATAAGAATGCCAATGTAACTGTTGAAATGCCCAGTAACGGGTATAGTCAAACTTATACGGTTACGGCTAATCAGGTTACCGTTTCAAATCCCATACCTAAAACAGGTACACAAGATGCAAGAGTTTATGACACCGGTTACTATAACAGAGGTATTCATATTTACAGTGATGTGGACATTGTAGCTTATGCACATATTTATAATTCCTCTATCTCCGGCGCATCTTTATTATTTCCAACCAATACTTTAGGAAAGGATTATTATGTGATCAGTTATAACCAGGCATCTAATGCCAACTTGGCTAACTCCTTTGCTTTTGTTGTTGCTGTTGAAGATAATACTACAGTAGAGATCACTCCATCAGTTGCCAATAAGAATAATAAAACGGCAGGCACACCTTTTACGGTCAATTTAAATAAAGGGCAGATCTATAGTTTAATGGGAACTACTACGGGATTAACCGGAACCGATTTAACCGGAACAAGAATACGGACCATTAGTGCCAGTGGTACTTGTAAGCAGGTCGCTGTTTTTTGCGGATCAGGTAAAATGAGTATTGGTACTACAGGTACAGTTGCAAATAATCAGGCAGGTAGTGCAGATAATTTATTTGCGCAATCTTTGCCGGCCAGTGCATGGGGATTAAAATATTTAACATCGCCAACCAGTTCACAACCGAGTAATTATTTCAGGATATGTGTAACCGATCCAACCACAGTAGTTAAATTAAATGGTAATGTTATTCCTACCAG
>CAIRTF010000145.1 GCA_903881425.1 uncultured Chitinophagaceae bacterium
GGGAACGACTTTACCAATAGAAATTATTCCATCAATTTCAGGCGGTTCAAGAGCTGCAAACAATTGGCAACCCTCAACTACTAATACAGGAGTACTATATAGTGAATACCTTTTATCAGATTTTGGTTTAAAAAATGCCAAAATAAAAACTGCTGAATCGTTTAGTAACATTCAACAATCAGATCTGCAAAGAAATATATTTCTTGTAAAGGCAAGTGTTACACAAACTTATTTGCAATTGGCTCAAATGCAGTTTCGACTGAATGCAGAAAAGATAAATATAGATCGGTATCAATATATATTTGATCTCATTAAATCATTAACACAGAGCGGCATTATTGCAGGTGTAGATTCTTCGTTGGCTAAAGCAGAGTTATCCAAATCAAAGACGGCATTTAATCAAGTGAATGGTTTATTGCATCAGCTTAAAGACCAATTATCTTTCTATACAGGTATTGACCCGGTAAAAATTAATGCGGATACTTCAATGGATGTATATCTGCCAAAACCTTTCCCGAAAGAGTTTCTATTCGACTCTAACAATCACCCATTTGTTAATTATTATATTAAGAAACGAGATTTTAATCTGGCCAATGAAAAATTGATAGATAAAAGCTATCAACCAAAAATTTTATTGGCCGGAAGTACCTGGGCAAGAGGATCGAGTATTACTTATAGTGATCAATATAAACAATTATCAAGCGGATTAGGATACGAAAGATTTAATTATGCGGCAGGTGTTTCTTTTGTTTATGATCTTTTCAATGGCATTCATAAGAAAGATAAATTATTGGTGAACCGCTATGAAACGGCAGCAGCTAATTACGAATTGCAACAACAAAAATTATCATTGAATAATTCTTTGATACAATCGCAGGATGCCATTAACATAGCAGAAGATAATTTACGTGAGTTACCGATACAAATGAAAGCTGCGCAGGAGGTATATCAACAAAAAGTAGCACAATATAAAGCCGGCTTGATCAATCTGATAGATTTAAATAATGCTTCTTTTGTATTGTATCGTTCTCAATTAGATTTCATTGATACGATGAACAGTTGGTATATCGCTGTATTTAATAAAGCAGCCGCCACCAATAATCTTGATCTGTTTATTCAACAAATAAAATAATTATTCATGGTACGAATAGCTTTAAAACGACCGATTACCATATTGGTTTTATTTATGGGGTTGTTATTGTTTTCTATCATGGCAATCAAAACAATCTCCATCGATATTTTTCCGCAATTAAATTCTCCTACCATCTATATCATTCAGCAATATAATGGTATGTCGCCTAAACAAATGGAAGGTTTTTTTTCTACGCGTTATCAGGATCAATTGCTATTTGTAAATGGTGTAAAAAATATCGAAACCAAAAATATCCAGGGCCTGTGTTTAGTAAAAGTGGCTTTTTATGAAGGCACTGATATGGGAGAAGCATCGGCACAAGTGGCTATTCAGGTAAACAGATCAATGGCATTTTTCCCTCCCGGTACCTTGCCACCGCAAGTAGTAAGATTTGATGCTTCTTCCTTACCGGTAGGTGAGTTAGTATTCAGCAGTAAAACAAAATCATTGAATGAAATATTTGATCTGGCAATTACAAGAGTACGTCCTTTATTTAGTAGTATTCCCGGTTTATCTGCCCCTGCCCCGGCAGGATCTAATGCAAGAACAGTGGTAATTAATATTGATCCGCAAAAAATCAGAAGTTATCATTTATCACCGGAAGCTGTGGTTGATGCATTGGTAAAAAATAATTCCATTACACCATCCGGTAATTTGCGCGTTGATAGTACCATGTATGTAACAGCAGTAAATTCTTTAGAACAAAAAGTTGAATCATTTAATGATATACCCATTGAAAGCAATGGTTCTGGCATTATTCTCATGAAAGATGTTGCAAAAGTTTCAGATGCATCCGATTTGACTGTTGACTTTGCTTTGGTAAACGGGAAAAGATCTGTTTATATTCCTGTTGTTAAAACTGCAGATGCTTCAACCTGGGATGTCGTTCAATCATTAAGAGCGAAATTACCTGAGATGCAAAGTTTATTACCCGACGATATTAAGATCAGTTATGAATTTGATCAAAGTGTATTTGTGATCAATGCAGCCAAAAGCTTAATGACTGAAGGTATACTTGGAGCAATACTGACAGGATTAATGGTACTATTTTTTTTGAGAGACTGGAGAAGCAGTTTAGTGGTAATTATTACTATTCCTGTTTCGATATTAAGTGCAGTATTGTTTTTGAAATTAGCCGGGCAAACCATCAATATTATGACATTAAGCGGATTAGCTTTAGCCATTGGAATATTAGTAGATCAGGCAACAGTGACTATCGAGAATATTCATCAGCATTTGGA
>CAIRTF010000146.1 GCA_903881425.1 uncultured Chitinophagaceae bacterium
CAACTTTTAATTCTGATGCCATTAAAGATTTGAGTGTATTTAAAGGAACAGCACCTGCACAATATGGTGGAAGATTATCGTCGGTAGTTGATATTAAAATGAAAGATGGAGATAACAAGGATTATGATGTAAGCGGTGGATTGGGATTAATTTCTTCCAGAGTAAATGTTGAAGGGCCAATAGTAAAAGATAAAGGCTCATTTATGATCAGTGGCAGAAGAACCTATGCTGATTTGTTTTTAAAGTTTTCTAAAGATTCTGCGGTAAAAAACAATGCATTGTATTTTTATGATTTGAATCTAAAAGCAAGTTATCAGCTTAGCAAAAAAGATCGCTTGTATCTTTCGGGTTATTTTGGAAGAGATGTATTATCCTTCGGCGATTCGTTTAGCACCGATTGGGGCAATGCTACAGGCACTTTGCGTTGGAATCATATTTTAAGCAGGAAACTTTTTTCCAATACCACACTCATTTACAGCAATTACAGTTATCAAATAAAAATTAAATCGGGTACAGATAAATTTACTATCAATTCTAAAATTGAAGACAAAAACTTAAAACAAGATTTTGATTTGTTTATCAATAATAACAATAAACTAAAATTTGGCGCTAACGTTATTTATCATACTGTTTCTCCGGGGACAATTATAGCAGAGGCAAGTTCTAATTTAAAGAGCAGTGAAGTGCAAAACAGGTTTTCATTCGAATCTGCTGCTTATGCTTCACACGAATTAAAAATTAATGATGCAGTTAATATCAGTTATGGAATAAGAATTTCGAATTTATCTGCTGTTGGCCCGGGTAGTTATTATCATTATGATGCCAATGGCAACACCACAGATACAGTTAATTATGCTGCCGGAAAAACAGTAGCAAGTTATTGGAATATAGAACCCCGTTTCTCTGCTTCGTACATTTTAAAAAATAACAATTCTGTAAAAGCATCTTACACACGCAATGTTCAAAACATTCATTTATTAAATAACTCTACTGCCAGTACACCCACTGATTTGTGGTTACCCAGCAGTAATAATATGAAGCCCGAAATAGCCGACCAGCTTGCGTTTGGTTATTATCAAAATCTAAAAAGTAATCAATTTGAGTTTTCTATTGAAACGTATTATAAATGGCTGCAAAATCAAATCGATTATCGCAGTGGCGCAACTTTGCGTGCAAATAATAATGTAGAGAGCGATTTATTATATGGTGTTGGCAGAGCATATGGAATAGAATTTTTGGTGAAGAAAAAAACCGGAAAACTAACGGGATGGGTTGGTTATACTTTATCGAGAACAGAAAGAAAAATTAACGGCATCAATAACAATAATTATTATCCTGCAAGACAGGATAAAACACACGATATTTCTGTTGTAGGCATTTATCAATTAACTGAAAGATGGAGTTTATCTGCAACCTGGGTGTATAATACTGGCAATGCTGTTACATTTCCAAGCGGTAAATATCATGTAAACGGGCAAACTGTTTTTTTATATACCGAACGAAATGCATATCGCATGCCAGCCTATCACAGATTGGATATAGCTGCTACGGTTGAAAACAAAAAAAATAAAATACGTAAATACCAAAGCAGTTGGACCTTTGGAATATACAATGCTTACGGCAGAGAAAATGCTTACTTTATTACTTTTCAGGATGATCCAAACGATCCAACAAAAACACAGGCTGTACAAACATCATTATTTAAAATGGTGCCAAGTGTAACATGGAATTTTAAATTTTAAAGCAACTCATTCATCATGAAGAATATATTTTTTCTAGTATTCATTTTTTTAAATATTGTTTTTATAACAGCATGCAAAAAAGTAATCAATGTAGATTTAAATAATGTGCTGCCTCAAACGGTTATTGAAGCTGTAGTTAATAATGCAACACCTGCACAGGTAACCATTTCTAAAACTGTAAACTTTAGTTCGTCTAATATTTTTCCTTCAGTTACCGGTGCAACAGTTCTTATAAAAGACAACGCAGGTAACAGTTTTAACTTATTACCCGTTGCTGCGGGAGTATATCAAAATAATAATTTAATTGGTGTACCGGGTAGAACCTATACTTTAAATATTACTGCAGAAGGAATTAATTATACAGCAGTATCAACGATGCCTGCACAAGTAAATTTAGATACTTTGTTACAGGATAAAATTGTATTTGGAACCAAGTATATTAAAATTGTTCAACCGCAATATTCCGATCCTGTTGCACTACAGAATTATTATTTATTTACAGAAACGATTAATAATAGAGTGAATAAAAAGATTTTTGTTTGGGATGATAGATTATCGAATGGAGGTATTAGTACAAGGCCATTAATAGAATCTGACAGCACCATTAACACAGGTGATATTATTAAAGTTGAAATGAAATGTATTGATAAAAACATCTACACTTACTTTAGAGGCTTACAGGATTTGCAAACCAATGCTGCAACACCTGCTAACCCTGCTTCTAATATTGTTGGTGGTGCATTGGGTTATTTTAGTGCCAATACAAGTCAGACCAAACAAATAGTAATGAAATAATTTTTTAGGAAGCGTGCAACAGAAATATGGCTAATCTTTTATGAATATCAGGAATGGAGTTTTTCCATTCCTTTATTTTTTTTGTTTGAATTACTTCAGTTGATGCAGTGATATCTAGCGCAATACAAAATTTTGTTTCAGGTTTGCAAGTATCAATAATTTCTTTCAGTAAAGCATTGTTGCGGTAGGGTGTTTCAATAAATATTTGTGTAGAATTTCTTTTATAAGAATCGGATTCTAAATTTTTAATGGCATTTTTTCTTTCCAAACCATCAATCGGTAAATAACCATTGAATTGAAAAGATTGTCCGTTCATTCCACTTGCCATTAATGCCAATAGGATAGAACTCGGCCCCACCAGGGGTTTCACGGTTGCTCGAATTTCTTGTGCTGCTTCAATCAATATTTGTCCTGGATCTGCAATACCCGGGCAGCCTGCTTCGCTAACAATGCCAATATTTTTCCCTTGTTGCAATAATTGAATGAATGATTTTTTTACTTCTTCTTCTGCTTTATGAATAGTGAACCATTGATAATCATCAATCACAATATCTTGTCCTGGTAAAGAAGCCTTCCATAATTTTTTAAAATATCTTCTCGTTGTTTTTTCATTCTCTACAAAAAACGCTGAGCAATCTTTTATCGCTTCCAGAATATAAGTTGGCAATACTTCAATATTTTCCTCATATAAAACTGTAGGTATCAGATAAACTTTTGCTGAGTTACTCATATCCTGTTAGAGATTAGCCGTGATAGAATTATTTTTCTGTGGGTATAGACTAAGCGTTGCTGCAATCACTGCATAAGCAGGTGCAAATATCCAACCAATAAAAGGGGCAAGATGCATTAAATAAAATACTATGCCATTGCCAATGGCCAAACCTTTGTGATTACCGATATAAATAATACTTGCAAAAGCAGATTTTTTATGTCGCTCCATACTATAATCCAACATCGAAAAACCATAATAATAACATTCCACTGCAATAGCGATCATTGGAGCAGCCCAACCTATCACCGGAATTAAACTCAATAACAAAATGGAAATAGTATACACTGTTTGCCACAGAGAATTACGCAATGCAATGCGAATGCTTCGAATAATATCTTTGGTTAATTGAGATAAACTAAAAGGAAAATCTTTTCCCTCAATGATGGCTTCTGTTTTTTCACTGAGATATGCAAATAGCGGAGAGCCTGCAATCAAAAAAAAGTATTTGAATAAAGAGAAATAAAATAACATGATCATAATCCAAACCATGACTGTTCCTAACGTGATGAGAAACCCCAGAAAGCTATCTTTTAATTTCTGTAAATAACTTTCAATAAAGTGATGATTTACCCATTCAAAAAAATTATTGGCATTATGTGCAAAATAATACGCACCAAAAGAAAATAATAGCGCATACAAAATACCCGGAACCAATATCCATTTCCACAACTTGTGTTTTTTAATGAACGCATGCGCTTGTCCGTAAGCCTGAAATGCTATGATGATTTCTTTAAGCAATTAGCGGTATTTTTATTTATAGAATGTAAATGTAACTCTTTCAAAAAAAATGGGAATCATAACAAATAAAGAAATACTAAATGCCAGTAAATTAACATTGCATTTTTATGACCGAAAAAATGTGGTACAAATCGCCAAAGAATTATTGGGAAAGATACTGGTCACGAAATTCGATGGCGTTATTACAGCCGGAAGAATTGTTGAAACAGAAGCGTATAATGGCATTATTGATAAAGCATCGCATGCTTATGGCGGCAGAAGAACCAATAGAACAGAAGTAATGTATTCCAATGCCGGCCTGGCTTACGTCTATTTGTGTTACGGAATCCATCATTTATTTAATGTAGTAACAAATGAGAAAGATGTTCCCCATGCGGTATTGATCAGGGCTATTGAGCCAATGATTGGAATTGAAGTAATGCTGAAAAGAACCAGAAAGAAAAAATTAGATCATACATTAACAAAGGGCCCGGGTAATGTTGCCAAAGCGATGGGTATTTTTACAAAGCATAGCGGTATGAATTTAGTAGAAGATGTGATTTTTATTGTTGATGATGGATTAATGCTAAAGAAAAATCAAATTGTTGCTACTAAAAGAATTGGTGTTGATTATTCTGGTGAAGATGCATTATTGCCTTATCGGTTTATTGTGAAGAACAGCCCCTTTGTTAGCGGGAAGAAAAATAAATAAAATTATTTTAGTATTTGCCATATTAATGTTGAGTTGTAATTGCTGGCATGAAATACTTTTTTTAGAGACAAACGATTTAATAAGTCTTGGTAGTATTATATACACCATAATGTTTTAGTGTTTTGATCTGTAATTGATCATCCTTTACGGCAACTAATTTATATTCTCTAAAAATATTTTTTTTATCAAAGAAACCTACGATACAAGAATTTTTCTCTTTGCCTTGATGAATTTCAATTGTAGGATTGATACCAAAATTGGGGATCTTTAATGTATCGGTTCCAAATACTTCCTTGTATTTTACTTTCATTAAAAAATGAAAGGTTTGTTTTGTTTCAAAAATTTGTACGGAAAAATTCCAGTCGTTTAATTCATCTTTTACTTTTTCCTGATAAGTAACAATGGGTGTTGATTTAATGTTAGTGCGAATGTCCGGAACAGTATCGTGATTGATCACAATTGTATCGTTCTTTTCTTCAGAAGGTTTGTTGTTATTGCATGATAATAAAAAGCAACTAATGATGATTAGTAATGATGCTTTCTTCATGCCAACAAAAATAAAGGGAAAATTAAAATTTAGGACAGTTGATGCTTCTGTCTTTATTAGGTTTATAGATGTAAATTAGGGACACTTCAATACCACCAACACCTTGCGATCCTGTTTTTAATGAAGATGTATTTACATCGTAAGTAACACCCAAACGATAACTGTTAAATTCTAATCCAAAATAAGGAATAATAGCATCATTTAATCTGTACCAACTGCCTAGGTATAAACTAAAATTTCTTTCATTCACATCATCTGCACCTAATTGAAGTGCGCCACCAATAACGGTTTCAGAAGCACCACCCTGAATACTTTGCAAAGCACTTAAATGCAATGTGCTCGATTGACCCAAAGGAAAATAAGTTCCGGCATGAATGGTTGCTCTCGGATTTAAATTAAATACCGCACCGGTAAATTGTTGTTTGGGTCGAGTTATATGATATAAGCTTACACCAATGTAAAAATTATTTTTATCGTTGGTACTTCCATTATATAAAATGCCTGCATTTACATCAATATAATTTGATTTAAGTGAAGCATTATTAAATACTTCATTGGTAACGCCGGTAAAACCATTGGTGGTTAATTGATCTGCAAACTTTAAATTACTGGTATTGATGAGCATATTGGCATAAGTTACTTGTATGCCACCACCCAATTGATGATACCCTTCTTCATCCAATCCTTTATGATAAGCTGTTGAAAGTGTGAAGTAATTAAAATTTACTGCACCACCTGCACTATTATCATTATATCCCATTAGACCCAAACCCCAAGTATCGTTGCTTGCAATTCTGTCTTGCATAATATGAAAATCAACCGCAGCGGTTGCTGTAGTAAATGCATTATTGATTGTTGGCCATTGATTTCTGTAATTTCCTGCAACACGATAATTGCCATCGAATTTTCCGGTAAATGCCGGGCTTAATGTTAATGGGGATGAAAAAAATTGAGAGAAATGCGGGTCCTGTGCCGATGATTTCATCAACACAAATAATAAGCAGCAAATGATGGAGACCTTTTTCATTCAAAAAATAAGAGACCTAAAGTAAATGAAATGCTGCAAATAAAAATAAATGATAAACGATTTAACAGAACTTCTGTACCATCAGGCTTGCATTTTAGTACCAAATGCCAGATCGCCTGCATCGCCTAAACCCGGAACAATATATCCTTTAGCGGTTAATTCATCATCAATATCACCACACCAAATAGTAATATCTTTTCCGCATTCGCGGTGAATGAATTCAATACCCACACTGCAGGCAATGGCTACTACTACATGAAAAGAAGCAGGAGAATTTTCTTCTTTCATATAATTGATGGTCTTAACCAACGATGAACCGGTTGCCAGCATAGGATCGCTGATGATGACTACTCTATCATTTAATGAGGGGCAACTCATGTATTCTAAACTAATTTCAAAAGTCCCATCATGATGGTGTTTGCGATAGGCAGAGATAAAAGCATTGTCTGCTTTATCAAAATAATTCAACATACCGTTATGCAAAGGCAATCCTGCACGTAAAATAGTTGCCAACACAGGTTGTTGCACTAATACTTTGCTATTATGAATGCCCAATGGTGTTTGAATCTCGGATTCTTTCCAAGGCAATAATTTACTGATCTCATAAGCAGTAATTTCGCCAATACGTTCTAAGTTTCTGCGAAAACGCAAACGGTCGTTCTGTACGGTAACATCTCTTAATTCAGATACCCAATTGGTAACCAGGCTATGTTGTTCACTTAAATTAATGATCATTGTTGAAATGCTGTTTTGATGGTAGATTGCAGTGTGTAAAGTAACGGCAAATCTTTAAAAAAATGAATGAAATTTATCATCATTCATGAATTAAATTTATTCACTACAACTTTTTTTGATTATGATATATCGAGCTATTGGAATCATGAGTGGCAGCAGTTTAGACGGATTGGATATTGCTTTTGTTGAATTTGAAGAAAACGGCGGTCATTGGAAATATCAAATTAAAGCCGCAGATTGTTATTCGTATCATGCAGATTGGATGAAGCATTTGCAAAAAACAACAGCGTTGAATGCATTTGATTATTTGGTGTTGCATTCGTCTTACGGAAAATATATTGGCGAAAAAGTGAATGCATTTATCAATCAATATTCTTTACATCATCAAGTGCAATTGATTGCTTCGCATGGACATACTGTTTTTCATTCACCAAAAAATAAAATGACATCTCAATTAGGCGACGGTGCTGCGATTGCTGCTGCTACCGGAATTAATGTGGTAAGTGATTTGCGTGCAATGGATATTGCTTTGGGCGGACAAGGCGCACCGATTGTTCCTGTTGGAGAAAAATTATTATGGAAAGAATATGATTGTTTGTTGAATATTGGTGGCATTGCAAATGTTTCTATTAAACAAAATGATGAGTATGTTGCTTTTGATATTTGTCCGGCAAATCGTGTATTGAATTTATTAGCGAATGATGCCGGAAAAAAATATGATGAAGACGGAAATTTATCTCGTAGCGGAAAAATTAATACAACATTGCTTACTCAATTAAATGCATTGGATTATTATAAAATAAGTTTCCCCAAGTCGTTGGCAAATGATTTCGGGACAGATATTATTTATCCATTGATTCAATCGGTTAATTTATCTAATGAAGAGGCATTGAGAACTTATGTGGAACATATTGCTATGCAATTAGGCTATGCTATTTCTAAATTTGAAATTCGAAACTCGAAAATGTTCATCACGGGTGGTGGTGCACACAATCATTTTTTAATTCAAAGAATAAAAGAAGTGCTGCAATCTTATCAAATAGATATTGTTGTTCCAGATACAATGATCGTTGATTATAAAGAAGCATTGATCATGGCATTGTTGGGTGTATTACGTTGGAGAGAAGAAAACACAGTGCTGGCAAGCGTTACGGGGGCAACAAGAAACAGTATTGGTGGTGCTGTCTGGATGGGCCAAGAAGCGTGAGACAGTATACGATTTACAAATTTTGATATACAATTTATTTGATAACTTTAAGTATGAAAAATAATTTAATAGCAACATTATTTATTGTAGTTACTGTATCTTTTTTATGCTCTTGCAAAAGCAAGGAAAAAAAATTCGATCAACATTCTTATGAAGAACAGAAGATAAGTTTGTTAGATAAAGAAAGAAGTAATCCCATTGCTTTTCTAAAAATGGAAGGGCAGGATAAAAGAAATATCTGGGGGCAAACCGTTTATCGAGGCGTGATAAAAAATACTGCGACTGTTTGTGCTTATAATGATATACGTGTTAAGTTGTTATATTTTAAACAAGGTCAACAAGTAGCTAATCACGAAGAGTTCTATAGTGATGTCATCAATGCACAGGATGAATTTTCTTTCAAAACAAAATACAAAACACCACGACATACTGATAGTGTTGCCGCTTATATCATGAGCGCCAAAGCGGTTCAATAAGATCAGGTTTCGAAATAAAAATGATCATGATTTTTGCAACGCGGATTAAAAGCTGCTTTGCAAAACGGACATTGATAATTACTTTCTACATATTGCGAGATGGTTAATTCGCTGTAACAGTTGCCGCATAAAACAGCTTTGGTATCAAATTCATTTTTACTCCACACTTGTGATTCATGTCCTGCTGCTTCTTCATGACAATGAATGCAGGGATAATAATCGTTGCAACATTTCATCTTAATAGCAATAATATCCAATGCCGAGTGATAGTGTACACAACGTGTTTGTTCATCGATCGTTTTGCCTCTGATGATCATTGAAGTGTTGCTTATAATGTGATTCAAAGAAGATATAGAGAAATTTACGGAGTAAAATTAATTGGTGGAAGTAAAATATTGCCCAATCCGGCTTTTAAAGCAATTCCCGCAATATTCTCTCTTACAAAAGGAAAAAGAATGGCTGGTGCATTAACTTTTTTAAAAGTTTCTTCACTTAATGATGTATCACCCATGCGTGAAAAAACACCTGCTACTTTGACCAATATTGTAAATACTACTTGGTCATTTTGAATACCTTCAAAAGTTGCAGTTAAATTAACAACAAAAATATTATTGGAAGGTTCTGTATCAAAAGCTTCCGTATGTATATCTAAGTTATTTTTTATTGGGGAAGATGTAAAGTCAATATTAATGTTTCTCTTGAAGTTTGATTCAATCAGAAAAACATGTTCAATTTTATAGCTGGCAATTTTTTGTTCCATAATAAATTAATTTATGCAGCCATCGCGTATTGAGTATTTCCTGCAGTTATTTTAACTTCAATAATAGAACTTGTAGTTTGTTTATGAGCTGTAATAGTGATTTTTGGTTCATCGAGAGAAACTGTAATATTTGCAATTTGGCTTGGATCATAGAATAAATTTTCTGGGAAAGTCATTCCGGTAAAATCCTGCTCAAAGATATTTATCTCGGAATAAAAAATGCCTGTAAGATTTTCAAGGCTAATTAAATTAAAACTATTCCATTCAAAATCTGCTTGAACGATTGCTAAAGAAGAATCAGATGAAATGAAAGAAATATTTTCATCTTGAAATTTTTCCATGAATTCAAGAGAAATATTTATCCATGCATCATCTAAAGATGAATTATTATAATATTCATACTCAGGAGTAATTTCTACAACATGCGTTTCTATTAACTTATTATAAGCATAACGAATTTGAACCTCTGTAAATTGAGTTGCAAGATTAGATAATTGTGATTTTAAAAATTCCTGTGCCAGCATAAAGAAAATTATTTAAATACTTTTTTTAAGGTTGTAATGATTGCATCTGACTTTTTATAAGCATCATCACTTTCGCTAATTCCAGACATATTTTCTGAATAATCCGCAGCCTCCCTTAGTTTTTTTAATTCAGGAAATGTTTTTTGAAATCATTTAAAATCTTGTCTATCTTTTTTGCCTAATTCTATCCCAACTAGTTTAGATGCATATCCATGAGTTCCATCTTTATTATTGCGTCGGTCTGCTTCAAATTTTTGTTTGTCTATTTTTAACTTATTATGGACTATGTGTAATTGCATTTGAATACAAGCGTAATATGAACAATGTATACTTGAATCATATAGTGCTTCTTTATTCTTTAGGATTTCAGCAGCTACTAAATTAGCCTGAGATTTATCTATAAACACTGACATGCATGTGCAATATAGGAAAAATATTGAAATTGAATAATTTGGTAAATTTTCTTTTGTTTATCCTTCGCAATTAAAATTATGCAGGAAATGTGGACCATGATTATCACTAATTTACAAAAGAAAAACTGTCGCCGTCAAATAAACCCATATCACTCAATTTCAAATGCGGGATAACCAATAAAGCCATAAAGCTTAATGTCATAAAAGGTGCAGCCAGTGTGCTTTTCAGCTCTTGTTTAGTCATATTATCAATTTCGGTATAAGCTGCGGCAATGGTATAACCATCATCAGCACTCATTAATCCAGCAACCGGTAAGCCTAAAATTTTTTCATGTTTTTCACTTACTGCACTGACGCCACCTTTTTCTTTAATAACGAGATTAATTGCTTTCATTAAACTTTCATCATCCACTCCAACGGCAACGATATTATGACTATCATGTGCAACTGATGATGCTATTGCACCTTCTTTCAATCCGAAATTTTTGATAAAACATTTTACAATGGGTGCATTGTGATAACGATTCACCACTACCATTTTTAAAATATCGTTTTCAACATTTGAAACTAATTCATTATCCACTATTGCCAATCTGCAAAATATTTTATTGGTAATAAGTTGTCCATCCAATGCTTCCATAACCGGTATCAATCCATTTTCATTTGGGTATTCATTTACTTTTATTTTTAATTGTTCAAGATTTATTTCATCACAATTAAATTGATTGATAGGAGTAACATCAACAGATTGAATAAATGAACTTCCGTTCTCAGCTACCAATTCTCCATTGATATAAGTTTGCTTGATATTGAAATGCGTTAAATCTTCTGCAATAATAAAATCCGCAGCATCTCCTTCTCTCAGCAAACCCACGTCCAGCTTATAATGCAGCGCAGGATTCATACAGGCAGCTTTAATGATTTTAAAAATATCAATTCCTTTTGCAACAGCTCTTTCACATAATTGATTGATATGTCCAACTGCTAAACTATCCGGATGTTTGTCATCACTGCAAAACATGATTTCGTTTGGATAATCGTTTAATAAGTCAATCAATGCTTCAAAATTTTTAGCAGCACTTCCTTCTCGAATTAAAATTTTCATACCGTATTTTAATTTATCCAATGCTTCTGGTGCAGTGAAACATTCATGATCGGTTGAAATACCGGCTTCTATATATTTTTTTGCCAATTCGCCACGCAATCCGGGTGCATGACCGTCTACGGGTTTATTAAATTGATACGCATATTTTATTTTTTTCATTACTTCCTCATCGCCATTCAATACACCCGGAAAATTCATCATCTCGCTCAAATACTTTATTTCATCCTTTTCCAATAATTTTTTTACATCATCGCTGTTCAATGCTGCGCCTGCTGTTTCAAATATTGTTGCAGGCACACAACTTGGTGCACCAAAATTGAATTTGAAATTTACTTTCTTTCCATTCTCTATCATAAACTCAACGCCCTGTAATCCGCATACATTGGCTATTTCATGCGGATCACTAATGGTAGCAACAGTTCCGTGCACAACTGCTAATCTTGCAAACTCACTTGGTGTTAACATACTGCTTTCTACATGCACATGGCTATCGATGAATCCGGGAAGAATAAATTGTTTTGGCGATGGACTATCTGTAATGGGCAATGGACTAATTGACGCTATTTTTCCATCCTTTACCGATATTTCTGCCGGATAAATTTGTTTTTTCCAAACATCTACTAATTTTCCTCGTATTACAAATGAATTACGCATGTTATGTTGTAAAAGATGTAAAAATGATAAATGGAAAATTCCATTCAACTTTTAAACCATAAATTTGAAACAATATTTTTAATAAACCTTTGTATATGAAAAAAATAATGTCTTTTCTTTTTTTGTTTGGTCTTGTTCTAACTGCGCAATCTCAAACAGTGGATGAAGTGTTTGCTAAGTTTGAAGCTGCTGTTGGTGGTAGAGATGCTTTGCTGGCCATCAAAACCGTTCAATATAAAAGTACCATTACTTTAAACATGATGGGTAGTCCATTCGATATTCCTGTTACTAATATCAAAGAGAATAATAAAATGTTGCGCAGAGAAGTTGCGGGCATCATGGGAATGGGAAAATCATTTTCTATTTTAACAGATACTGCCGGTTATCTTTTTACACCTGCAATGAGAGGCTTTGGTGGCGGTGGTCCTGGTGGGCCCGGTGGTGGTATACCTGAAGGTGGCAGAGATGCATCTTTAACCAAAATGAACGATGCAACAGTGAAGGAAGAACAATACGAATTAGATGCTGCGGGTGCATTTGGTCATTTGGTGAATTATGCAGCCAAAGGTCATAAAGCAGAATTACAGGGAACTGCAAAAGTCAATAAAACTGAATGTTATAAAGTGAAATTCACTTTTAATAACGGACAAGAAATGTTGTATTATATTGATACAAAAACTTTTTTACCTATTCAAACAGAAGCATTAGGTAAAGTGGCGTTAGAACAAGTAGGTATGGGTGGAATGATGGAGCAAATGGGAAGTGATCGTGCAAAAAAATTAAAAGTGATAACAACATACAGCAATTATGAAGAAGTAAACGGAATTAAATTTCCGATGAAACAAAAATTAGAAATGGGTGCTGTAGAAATTGATGTGGTGAACAGTGATTATCAGATCAATCAACCGATTGATGCAAAATATTATAAGCTGCAGTAAAAATTACTCATTCAATAAATCGGGTCTCCTTTGTTGAGTGCGCTGCAATGCTTGTTCGTAGCGCCACTCTTCCACTTTTTTTGGATCTCCTTGTAATAAAATATCGGGCACTTTTATATTTTTAAATTCAGCCGGCCTTGTATAAACCGGGGGAGCTAATAAATTATCCTGAAATGAATCAGTGAGTGCAGAAGTTTCATCATTCAATACGCCGGGTAATAATCTGCCGATGGCATCTACAAGAATAGCAGCAGCTAATTCGCCACCACTTAACACAAAATCACCAACAGAAATCTCTTTTGTAATGTACAGATCACGGATGCGTTGATCAATGCCTTTATAATGTCCGCAAATGATCAATATATTTTCTTTGAGCGATAATTGATTGGCAGTATGCTGATTAAATGTTTCACCATCCGGTGTTACATAAATGATCTCATCAAACTTTTTTTCTTGCTGTAATTCATCAATCGCATTGGCTAATGGTTCGCACATCATTACCATTCCTGCACCGCCGCCATATTGATAATCGTCAATCTGACCATGTTTGTTGATGGCCCATTTTCGTAAGTTATGAACATGCAAATGCAGCAAACCCTTATCAGCAGAACGTTTTAAGATGCTGTGATTAAACGGACTTTCTAATAATTCCGGTACTGCAGAAATAATGTGAATGTTCATGTAGCAAAGATGAAGTTATAACTCCATAAAATTATCTAAATCTCTTTTATCTTTTTTTGTAGGTCTGCCAACTTTGCTTAATCGTTTACCAGTATTAAATGTGGCAGCCTGAAACGCAATCCTGTCAAGCTCTTCAGCGGGTGTGATGTCAATATAAAATTTTATGGCTTCACTATATTGAACACGTTTTTCTAATAAACCTGTTACTTTAATTACCCATCTTTTATTTTCTGTTTTCACTTCGTATTCCTCGCCAACAGATACAATTTTTGAAGCTTTGATATTTTCTCCTTTAAATTTTACTTTGCCTTTGCTGCATGCATCGCCGGCCTGACTTCTTGTTTTAAATAAACGAATAGACCAGAGATATTTATCAATACGTAACTTTTCTTTTGCTTCACTCATTGCTAAAAGTTGAAGTGTGCGACGCAACAGTTGATGCCATGAAAGACTATTGCTTGTTTACAAACTTATTTCTTCATCTCAGCATAATACAATTGAAAATAGGGAATGGTTTCAATGCCTTTATAAAAATTCAATACATCGTATTTCTCATTTGGCGAATGCAGATTATCGCTGTCTAATCCAAATCCCATGAACACAATCTTAATGCCCAACTCTTGTTCAAATAAAGCACAAATGGGTATGCTTCCTCCACCTCTTACCGGAATCGGCTCTTTGCCAAAGGTTGCTGCTACTGCTTTTGCGGCTGCTCGATATTCGTTTGAATCTATAGGCGTCATATAGGGTTCCCCACCATGATGCTCACTTGCTTTAACCGTTACACCTGCCGGAGCAATACTTGTAAAATAATTAATTAATTTCTCTGTAATTTTTTTAGATGATTGATTAGGAACCAATCTCGCAGAAATTTTTGCAAATGCTTTGGATGGTAAAACGGTTTTAGAACCTTCACCAATATAGCCTCCCCAAATTCCATTCAATTCTAAAGTTGGGCGAATGCCGGTTCTTTCATTGGTGGTATAATTTTTTTCGCCCCATAATTTTTCAACGCCCAAATCTTTTTTATATGCTTCTTCATTGTAAGGCGCTTCTGCCATTTTCTTTCTTTCAGTATCAGTTGATTCAACAACATCATCATAAAATCCGGGAATGGTGATGTGATTATTTTCATCATGACAACTGGCAATCATCTTTGCCAACATGGTAATGGGATTAGCCACAGCGCCACCATAAACACCGCTATGTAAATCTCTGTTTGGTCCTGTTACTTCTACTTCTATATAACTTAATCCGCGAACACCCACATCAATACTTGGATGTTCCATGCTTAACATACTTGTATCGCTGATTAAGATAACATCTGCTTTCAATAATTCTTTATTGGCTTTTACAAACTTTGCCAAATTAGGACTGCCGATTTCTTCCTCTCCTTCAATAATGAATTTAATATTGCAGGATAAAGTGTTTGTTTGCACTAATGTTTCTAATGCTTTTACATGCATAAAAAATTGTCCTTTATCATCTGCGGAACCACGAGCATAAATTTTTCCATCTTTAATAACTGGCTCAAAAGGCCCGCTGTGCCAGAGTTCCAGCGGTTCAACAGGTTGTACATCATAATGTCCATAAACCAAAACAGTTGGTTTAGATGCATCAATAAATTTTTCTCCGTATACCACCGGATGCCCTTCTGTTGGATAAATTTCTGCTTTACTGGCTCCTGCTTTTAATAAATGCTGTTGAACAGATGCGGCACAAGTAATCATATCATCTTTGTGTTCACTTCTTGCACTGATACTTGGAATGCGTAACAGATCTAATAATTCAGTTAAAAATCTTTCTTTATTTTCTGATTGATATTTTTTCCAGGCTTCCATATTTTTTATTTATTTGAATATGATTGAATCGTATGTTTTTGATTAGATAAAATATTTTCTAAAGTCCATTTTATTTTTTGCTCAAATGGATGTTTGCGTTCTATACAATTTTCTCTGGTACAAATATTACAACTGAAATCCAAGCAACCATCCGTATGCACAAATAATTCCATCGCATCACCAAATTCTTTTTTAATTAAATCGCTCAATGCGTCCACTTCAACATGTGCTTCATGAATATTTAAATACCATGGCACAGTTAAATGACAATCCACATGCAAAGTAATACCATATTTAATCACACGTAAATTATGTAAGTCAATCCAATTGGCTCTTCTGTTTTCATTTAGCACAAGAACAAGTCTATTCAATATTTTCATATCCGCTTCATCCATAATGCCTGCTAATGATTCACGAATGATTTTATATCCGTTAAAAACAATTACGATACTTAAAATGCCGGCCACTAATTTATCGATCCAATGTAATTGTGTGATTAGAATCAGCATCAAGCCGGCAATAACAGCTAAAGTGGAATAAGTATCAATTTGTAAATGTTTGCCGCTTGATTGCAATGCCAATGAACGATTTTGTTTGCCAACTTTAATGCAGATATATCCGGCGATGTAGTTAATAATGCCAGTAATGCCGACAAGATATATACCAGTATCAATTTTTTCTATCGGATGATTGGCAATAATGTTTTGAATGGTTTCATAAAAAATATAAATACCCGATGCGATGATGAGTGTGCCTTCGGCAGCAGCAGAAAGAAATTCTGCTTTTCCATGTCCATAAGGATGTTCAACATCTTTTGGTTTGGCTGCAATATGTAAAGCATACAAACCAATAAAGCCGGCTAATACATTTACAATACTTTCTAATGCATCAGTTAAAACAGCTAATGAGTTGGTAAGATAATAGGCAACAATCTTTGCAATAAAAAGTAATACACTTAATAAAGTGATCCAGATCTGTATCCTTAAATTTTGCTTGGCTTGTTGCAACGAAAAAATTTGCGTCAAATATAGAACTTCAATTACATCAACTCGATAGAATATTCTATAGCGCAATGTTTTTTTAACATGGCGGCAATACCGCAATATTTTTCCTGCGATAATTCAACGGCACGTTTAAATTTATCTGATTGATCAGCGCTCACATCACTTTTGTAAATTAATTTGATCCATTTAAAAACGGTGGGTGTTTCGGTTGTTTGTTCTGATTCAGCCTCAATTTCCATTTTGGTAAAAGGCACTTTCATCTTATTCAATATATCTACAACATCCATTCCGCTGCAACCGGCTAAAGCGCTCAATAACATTTTTTTCGGACTCATGCCACTGTCTAAACTTCCGCCATCTTTTGTTGTATCTAACCGAACGGTATGATTATTATCGCTTGTAGAATCGAATGCCAAATGGCTTACCCACTTTGTTGTTGTTTTCATTGTTCTTGTTTTATAAAAAATAACAGCACAAATGTATTATTACTTGTGCTGTTAAAATGTGATGTTTATCACTTATGATTACATTGCTGCATCTAATCTTTTTTGAACAATATCCCAATTCACCACATTCCACCATGCATTGATATAATCAGGTCTTTTATTTTGATAACGTAAATAATAAGCATGTTCCCAAACATCCAAACCTAATAGTGGCTTGCCTTTTAACTCGCTCACATCCATCAATGGATTATCCTGGTTGGGTGTTGAACCAATTATTAATTTTTTATCTGCACCTACTAACAACCATGCCCATCCGCTGCCAAAACGATTTTTACCTGCATCAGTAAATTGTGTTTTGAATGCATCGAAAGAACCAAAATCTTTTGTAATAGCATTCGTCAATTGATCAGATGGTCTGGTAGAAACCGGTGTCATGCTTTGCCAAAATAATTCATGATTAAAATGGCCCCCTGCATTGTTTCTCATTTTAGTTGAATATTTGGAAACCTTTGCCAGTAAAGATTCTAATGATATTAATCTTTCATCAACATTTTCTGCTGCAGAAGCATCTGCTAAATTTTTTGCGTAAGTAGCAGCGTGTTTGGAATAATGTATTTCCATTGTTAATGCATCAATAGCCACTTCCAGATCTTTATAACCATAGGGCAATGGTCGCTGACTGAATGGAATAGATGTTGTACTATCTTTAAAAAAATCATTTGCAAATGATGGAATAACTGCAGATGCTAACCCCAATGCAATACCTGCTTTGCCGGTAGTTTTAATAAAATCTCTCCGGCTATTTTTTTTATCTGTCATAACAATAATTATTTGGATGAATTGAATAACCTAAAAGTAGATAAAAAGGTTTGCACCTTTTTGAAAAATCGGTAATAAAACTCTTTATTAAATAATTGCGAATCTCTCATGGCTTTAAAAGTCAGAAAGAAGCCAATAGGAATTAATACAGCTGTCGATAACCACATACCACCAAATGCGCTTACCACATTTTGCTTGGCAAATTTTTCTCCGAAAGTGTTTAATAAATGAAACAATACAAAGAAGATGATGGCGAAGACCAATGGCGTACCCAATCCGCCTTTACGGATGATTGCACCCAATGGTGCGCCAATTAAAAACAATACCAAACAGGCAACAGATAAAGTAAATTTTCGATGCCATTCAATTTCGTGTAATTGCAGCGATTCTGTTTTATGTGCATAATCTTCAGCTTCTAACATTACACTGCTTTTAACAGAAGTTGCAGAATTAATGCTTCGCTGAAATACGTCCATTTTAATGGTATCGGGAATTAATGAAGTGAAAGAAGATATTTTTTTCAATGAATCGGTCTTCACTTTTTTCCATCCGGTATCAGCATATTTTGCAAAAGCGAGATAGGGGTCCACTTCTGTTTTTTCTCTTTGTAAATAAAAAGTTTCTAAACTTTTCAATGAATCGATGGCACCATTCAATTGGCGAATGGTTAATATTTTAGGATCATACCATCCATTGCTGTCACTTGTCTTTGATAGCTGAAAACTGCTCAGGTCGAATAATTTTTTATATTCTTTAAACCCTAATTTGGTAAAATCGGTATTGATATTATCTCTCGGCCCCTTTTCTTCATAACTCCATCCGTCTCTTAAAATAAATTCCATGAATTTCTTATCCGGCGTTACATGCATAATGCCACTTTCGGCTACAATTAAATTATCCTGTAAGCCATAATTTTTTTTGTATATCACTACATGTTTAATGGTAGTATCATCTCTTTCTTTTTTACCGATACGAATTACATACCCTGTTATCTTATCATAAAAAACTCCTTCTTTAATATCGAAAGATGGCTTTGCACGAATGATATCATATTTAAGAGTAGACAATTTTAGTTGCGCAACCGGAATGATATTATTGGCAAATAGAAATGCGATACCACTAATGAAAACAGTGACTAGCACAAGCGGCCGCATGAAACGTAGTAACGGAATACCCGCTGCTTTTATGGCAACGATTTCAAATGTTTCACCCAAATTTCCGAATGTCATGATGGAAGAAAGCAGCAATGCCAATGGTAATGCTAAAGGAACCCAGGTAATGGCAACCACACCAATCAGGTATAATAAAGTGCCGGTATCTAAATTTTTTCCAACCAAATCATCCAGATATAACCAAAAGAATTGCATAATCAACACGAACAATGCAATTAAAAAAGTGGCAATGAACGGACCAATAAAAGCACGAATGATGAGTATGTCTAATTTTTTTATCACTGAATCCTTTCTTACTATTGTTGCATGGCAAATGTAGAACTTTCAGCTGCAGAAATGGAATTGATGTGTAATGCATCCATTATTTTAACAAAGAATACAATTGTTGAAAAAGTATATCTGTTATTGGGAAATCTTTTGCAACACTTTCAGCAGAACGAAATTTGCAAAAACATAACAACAAAAATTCAGTCGGCTTCACCAAAAATTTCTAGAGGAGAAAATTATGAAGGATTGCCCTGGGTAATGTTGGATTATCCCAGATCTTTTACATTGGATGATATTTTTGCAGTAAGAACCTTTTTTTGGTGGGGTAATTTTTTTAGTATCACGCTTCAATTAAAAGGAATATATAAAATCGAATGTAAGAATTCGAATTTTGATTTTTTGAAAGATGATTGGTATTTATGTTGCAATGAAGATCAATGGCAGCATCATTTTCGGGAAGATAATTATAAGCCTTTATCTGCTTTTACTGATAACGAAATTGAGCAGTTATCATTTATCAAACTCGCAAAAAAAATCCCACTAAATAAGTGGGATGAAGCGGAAATATTTTTAAAAAATGCTTTCGATGAATTGATGATGCTAATATCAACTCCCCAATCGATGAAATAATTCTTTGATCTGGTAACTCCATAATTGGCTCTGATCTTTTATATCATTCTTCTCGGCAAAATCTGATATCACCAAAATCGTTTGATTGGAAATTTCAGTTTTGGCAATGCGAAATTCAAAATATTCATTCTTGTCGCTATGCAACCATTTATAACGAATGAACTTATCTTGTTCTTTCTCTAAAACTTTAGCTTTATCTGGTACGCCACCATTCCAGCTAAAACTTATTACGCCTTCCCATTCATCTACTTTATCTGCAAACCATTCTTGTAAACCTGTAGTGGTACTCAAAAATTCATATAAAATAGAAGGCGAGCATCGTACGGGAAATTCTAATGTAAATAATTGCTTTTTACTCATTACTATCTCTTTTACCTCTAATTGTGTTGCTGCAATAATATTAAATAATCAATAGCTACCAAATGTTTTTTTTTAAAAACCTGTTTTTAGGCTGATTAATCAACAAATAAATTTCCGCAAAAGGCATTTTAAACGATTTTGCCGCTTAAATGCAATATTTTTTTTGGGTAGACAGAATTAAGTGTTATAAATTAGAGCAGTGAAAAAGCAGGCGCAGCATTTGAAATAACCAAAACTATTTCTTTCAACTTCACATAAACCCCAAACTTGCTATGAGTATGCGTCAACTCAAGATCTCAAAATCTATTACTAATCGCGAAAGCCAGAGTTTAGAAAAGTATTTGCAGGAGATAGGGAAAGTGGATTTGATCAATCCCGAAGAAGAAGTCAGGCTGGCCATGCAAATCAAACACGGCGATCAAAAAGCATTGGACAGATTAGTTAAATCCAATTTGCGTTTTGTGGTTTCAGTTGCCAAGCAATATCAAAACCAAGGTCTCACTTTACCCGATCTAATTAATGAAGGAAATTTGGGATTGATTAAAGCAGCTTTGCGTTTTGATGAAACCCGTGGTTTTAAATTTATTTCATATGCCGTGTGGTGGATCCGGCAAAGTATTTTACAAGCTCTGGCCGAACAAAGTAGAATTGTTCGCTTGCCACTGAATAAAGTTGGCCTCACCAATCGCATCAGCAAAGCCTATCAACAATTAGAACAGGAATTTGAACGCGAACCTACTGCCGAAGAATTATCTACCATTTTAGAAATTGATATTGAAGAGATCACTGCTGCTATGAGCGCCAGCACACGCCACATGAGTTTAGACACACCGATGATTGATGGCGAAGACAATACTTTGATGGATGTAATGGAAAATACCAATGCAGAAAAAACCGATGAACATTTGGTTCATTATGAGTCTTTAAAAACAGAAATAGCAAGGAGTTTACAAACATTAACTGATCGACAAAAATCAGTATTATGTTATTTTTTCGGCATTGGAATGGACAGTGCATTGAGTTTGGAAGATATTGGTGCCAGATTTAATTTAACCCGTGAACGTGTACGTCAGATAAAAGATAAAGCCATCACCAAGTTAAGAACTACCAGCCGCTGCAAGCATTTGAGAGTTTATCTCGGATAAATTTTCAGCCATTATATTTGCATCTCATAAAGTGAACTTTTTGGTTCACTTTTTTATTGTGTAAGAAAGAAAATCAGCGATACATGTTTAATTCATTAAGTGAGAAATTAGAATCTGCGTTTAAAAATCTGAAAGGTCAGGCTCGTATTAATGACCTGAATATTGCTAATACTGTAAAAGATATTCGCAGAGCATTGATTGATGCGGATGTGAATTTTAAAATTGCCAAAGAATTTACAGATAAAGTAAAAGATAAAGCCATTGGTGAAAAAGTGATCAATGCCATTAGCCCCGGTCAATTGATGGTGAAAATTGTTCAGGATGAATTAACCGAATTAATGGGTGGCACAGCATCAGAATTCAATATCACCGGAAATCCGGCTGTCATTTTAATTGCGGGTTTACAAGGGTCTGGTAAAACAACTTTCACGGGTAAATTGGCTAATTATTTAAAAGCACAAAAAAAATCTCCATTGGTTGTTGCTGCAGATATTTATCGTCCTGCAGCGATCGATCAATTAACTGTTTTATCAGAACAAATTGGTGTTGATATTTACAAAGAACCCGAAACGAAAGATGCAGTATTGATTGCACAGAATGCCATCAAATATGCAAAAGCAAATAATAAAAATGTTGTCATCATAGACACTGCCGGTCGCTTAGCCATTGATGAAGTGATGATGAATGAAGTGGCAAATATTAAAGCAGCAGTCAATCCTACAGAAATATTATTTGTGGTGGATTCCATGACCGGACAAGATGCAGTGAACACCGCAAAAACTTTTAATGAGCGGTTGGATTTTACGGGAGTGGTATTAACCAAATTAGATGGCGATACAAGAGGTGGCGCTGCATTATCTATTAAATACACGGTGAACAAGCCCATTAAGTTCATGAGTAGTGGCGAAAAACTAGACACTTTGGATGTATTTTATCCTGATAGAATGGCGCAAAGAATTTTAGGGATGGGTGATATAGCTTCATTGGTAGAAAAAGCGCAGAATCAATTTGATGAAGAGCAGGCAAAAAAATTAGAGAAGAAGATCAGAAAAAATCAATTCGACTTTCAGGATTTTTTAGATCAGTTGCAACAAATAAAAAAGATGGGTAACTTAAAAGATCTGATGGGCATGATTCCCGGTGTTGGTAAAGCCATTAAAGATGTCGATATTAATGATGATGCATTTAAAGGTATTGAAGCGATCATTCACAGCATGACACCAATGGAAAGAAGCAATCCTGATCTGCTTGACCAAAAAAGAAAATTACGTATTGCGAAAGGTTGCGGAAAAGACATTACGGATGTAAATGCTTTTATGAAGCAGTTTGAACAGATGAAAAAGATGATGAGTATGATGAATAAAATGCCTGTAGGCGGTTTTCCGGGAATGAAAGGAATGATGGGAAAACGATGATTTTAGAGCAAATTCTCCTGTTTCATACTCAAAACTTTATCAAATCTTAAACAAAGCGGTTTGGAATTATAGAATTTTCACTTTACTTTCGCCGCTCAATATTTTTTGAAACCCTATTTCTTAACGCCTATAAATTTCTATTTAACATGGCAGTAAAAATGAGACTACAAAGACACGGTAGTAAAAAACGTCCCTTCTACTTTATAGTAGTAGCCGACGGTCGTGCACCAAGAGATGGTAAGTTCATCCAAAAAATCGGAACTTACAATCCATTAACTGTTCCTGCAACAATTCAATTAGATCGTCAAAAAGCATTGGACTGGTTGCACAAAGGGGCTCAGCCTACGGATACGGTTAGAAGAATTCTCTCTTTTAAGGGAGTACTGTTCTTGAAACATTTGTTGCGTGGAGTAAAATTGGGCTTGTTCGATGAAGCACAAGCAATGGTTAAGTTCCAGGCATGGCATGATGAGCATGAAGCGAATATCAAACGTCGCGGAGATACACATCGCCAACAACAACGTCAGCGCAAGGAATACAAACCTGCGGTGAAGAAAGTAGAAGATGCACCTGCTGAAGGTTCAACCGAAGCTTAATTTAAAATGGTTCATATAATTAAAAGCCCTGAATTATTTTCGGGGCTTTTTTATTTGATGTTACTTTGAACATTATGAGTGAATATATCAATATCGGAAAAATTGTAGCCAGCTTTGGATTAAAAGGCGAATTAATTATTCATCACGCACTCAAGAAAAAATTATCTTTTAAAAATATTGAAGCCTTATTCATTGAAGATAAAAAAGACAGTTACCTGCCTTATTTTATTCAAACATCCAAAGCAAAAGATCAGGAAGATATTTTTGTAACGTTGGAAAGTGTTGACACCAAAGAAGCTGCACAGAAGTTAATGAAGAAAAATGTTTGGTTATTGGAAGAAGATTTTAGAAAGATGGCTGGTAAAACTGCACCAATCTCTTTATTGGGTTATGCGATTATTGATGATGGAAAAAATTTAGGAGAGATCAATGAAGTGATTGAACAACCGCATCAAATTTTAGTACAGATTATCATAAAAGGAAATGAAGCATTGATTCCATTGCATGAAGCCTCTTTAAAAAAAATAGACCACAAGAAAAAAGAAGTGCATGTTGAATTGCCGGATGGATTGTTAGAGATTTATAGTTGAATAGAATTATTGTAGTTGAAGTGTGCGACGCAAGTAAAGTTTAATTGAAATATAGAAGCCCGCCTCCAAAATATCTTCATTAATTTAGTAGTTGCATGAATCAACCGCAACGATATATTGCTCATTTCGATCTCGATTCTTTTTTTGTAAGCGTAGAAGTATTAAACGATCCTTCCTTAAAAGGCAAACCTGTTTTAGTTGGTGGCAGCAGGGAACGCGGAGTAGTAGCGGCTTGCAGCTATGAAGCCAGAAAATTTGGTATACACAGTGCTATGCCAATGAAGAAAGCATTTCAATTATGCCCGCAGGCAATTTTAGTGCGTGGTACAAGAGGCGAGTACAGTCGTTATTCAAGATGGGTGACAGAGATCATCGCATCCAAAGCACCCTTATTTGAGAAAGCAAGTGTGGATGAATTTTATATTGATCTGACAGGAATGGATAAATTTTTTAATCCATATCAATGGACAATCGATCTGCGTCAACAAATTATTAATGAAACGCAATTACCTATTTCATTTGGATTAGCTACCAATAAACTCATTGCTAAAATTGCAACAGATGAGGCAAAACCCAATGGTTATTTATTTGTGCAACCCGGAATGGAAAAAGAATTTTTAGCACCACTACCTGTAAATAAAATTCCCGGTGTGGGTGAACATTCTTTTAAAGTATTGAGTTCTATGAATATTCATTTGATTGGTGATATCTTACATTATTCTGAAAAAGAATTAGAAGAAAAATTAGGAAAATGGGGTATTGAATTATTGCATAAAGCAAACGGAATAAGTTTTAGCAAAGTGCTTGCTTATCATGAAGCAAAATCTATTTCAACTGAAAATACTTTTGATTCAAGTAAAACGGATATGGAATTTTTGATGAGTGAATTGGTACGCATGACAGAAAAAATTGCCTATGAATTGCGAAAAGAGGAAAAATTAGCTGGCTGTATTGCAGTAAAAATTCGCTATCCCGATTTTGAAACAACATC
>CAIRTF010000147.1 GCA_903881425.1 uncultured Chitinophagaceae bacterium
GAAACTATTTGATTTTTTTACGGAAGAATTTAACCTGAGTTCACCTGTTTATGATGATAGGGAGAATTATTATCTTCAATTCGTTGAATCAACCGAATTGTCCTTCTACTTGAATTTATATAATCAGGAAGATACTCCACTTACAGTTGAGACCAAACAACGTATTAAATTATTTGAAATTGATTTTAGTTCCAGTATCAGCAAAATAATAAACACTTTAGGCAGCCCACGTTTTAAAAGCAGTTATAAAAAAGACAATTACGATATTACTGTACTTTTCTACAGAAAACAGTTTTATAATTACAAAGCTATACTACAGTTTCATCTTATCAATGATACAATGGTATTTGGTTCTTTAACCATTCCATATCATAACAAAAAAATCAATAAGATTTTTAATAAATTATTATCGATCAAGTATAACGAAACTCTTAGTAAAGAGAGTGGGGATAATAGTTATAACATTAAAGATGAAGAGAACAATAAAATAATTGTAAAAAATTATTTTTACCCATCATTATTATATGTGGGTAATAACATTGGTATGATATCTAATTTACAAAAAACATCTACAGAAAAAGAAGCCTTCCTTACTCAAAAGCATAGCAGTGAGTGGTATCACCATTTATAAACTATGCTATAGTTATATTCTTTTCACTCATCCATGTTTTTCTTCCAAAACCTTTTATCACATGTGTTTCACTATGATAAGATGAACGAACCAAGGGTCCGCTTTCTACATAATCAAATCCTAACTCATATCCAATCTCTCGCAATTCCGCAAATTCATCGGGATGTACAAAACGTTGTACAGGTAAATGTTTAGTTGTTGGTTGCAAATACTGACCTAATGTTAGCACATCACAGCCAACCGCTACTAATTCTTCCATTGATTGAATCACTTCTTGTTTTGTCTCACCTAAGCCAAGCATGATGCCTGTTTTGGTTCTCATACCACCCTCTTTCAATGTTTTTAATACCAATAAACTTCTGCGATATTTTGCCTGAATACGAACTTGTTTTGTCATTCGTTCAACAGTTTCCATATTATGGCTCACCACTTCCGGGGCTGCATCAATGATGCGTTGTATTTGCTCAACATTTCCTCTGAAGTCCGGAATTAATGTTTCTAAAGTAGTATCAGGATTTAAGGCTTTCACTGCTTTGATAGTATTATACCAAACAATTGAGCCACCATCTTTCAATTCGTCTCTATCAACAGAAGTGATGACTGCATGTTTTACTTTCATTAAATGAATGGCTTCTGCCACACGTTGAGGCTCATCCCAATCAACTGCATCGGGTCTGCCGGTAGCAACTGCACAAAATCCGCAACTGCGTGTACAAACATTACCTAATATCATAAAAGTGGCAGTACCTGCTCCCCAGCATTCGCCCATATTGGGGCAATTGCCACTTTCGCAGATAGTATGTAATTGATGCGAATCAACCAAACCACGAACATGCTTATAACTTTCACCAATTGGTAATTTAACACGAAGCCAATCTGGCTTTTTTATTTTTGCGGATGATGGTTCTTTTGAAACAACAGGTAACTCTTGCATGAAAAATATTTCCTTCTTTGTTGATTAGAATTGTTGCAGTTGAAGTGTGCGACGCAAGGATGTTGATTAAAGATAAAATGCTCGCATCACAAACCTCATTGCTACATTAAGTAACAAAAGTAAATCACTTTCGTTTACCGAACACTATAGCAACATATGCATTGAAGAAAAATTTTTGAGGATCGTTTAATGCCATGATGGGCATTGTCTGTGTATAATATTCGGCATTAATACCTACTTCCATGGCTGAAAGCACTTCATTATATCGGCCATAATCGAACCGAAGTGCTACACGAGCATTGGCACCGGGTACATATTTAATTTCGCTGAAACCTTTACCAAAGCCTGATGCACCAATAATTACATTGGGATCCAGAAATAAAGTATTATTATCAGAATATTTAATGTCTTTTATTTGTCCGTTACTCGGATCTTGAATCTGCACATAATAAGGTTTTAACATACCCAATGATAAGCCACCACCATAAATAGCAGAAACCGCTACACCATTTTTATTTCCCTTTCCACCTAATAATTTCTGAGAACCAAACCCTAATTTGAAATAATAAAAATTATTTTCTTTACCGTACACAAAGGGATTACCGATTGCTAAGCCCGGAAAAATACTTGAACCCTTGGTCAGTTTTTCTTCTTTTAAATTTTTTCGTTCTCCCAGATCCATCCACCACAAATTTGTTTTTTCGATGGTTTTATATTTTCCATGTTCGTAGGAAATACCGTATCCATCTGTATTTAAGCGAATACTGAAAGCAGATTGTTTCTGAAAAATCAAAGCGCCTTCTTCTTCCTGTTTAATTAATTGATTGATTCTATCTCTTCTTTGCTGTACTTTTTGTTGCTTGGCAGAAAGTTGCTGTGAATTGGTTTGAGCAAATAATATAACCGGACAGATAACTAAGCTTAACAATAAAATCTTCTTCACGTAAATTGATTTGTTAGCGTAAATTTATATAAAATTTTGAGTAATGACTTCAACTGTTATTTACAAAGGCAATTTAAGGACAGAATTAACACATTTACAAAGTGGTTCAAGCATTGAAACAGACGCACCTACCGATAATCATGGTAAAGGTGAACGTTTCTCGCCTACTGATCTATTAGCTACCTCTTACGGTTCCTGCATGATTACTACTATGGCTATTCGTGCTGCAGATATGCATTTAAATTTTGATGATACTAAAATTGAAATCACCAAAATTATGAGCACTGATGCCCCAAGAAGAGTGGCAGGTATTAAAGCTGATCTGTATTTCACAGAAAAGTTTTCTGCTACTGCTGAACAAAAAGAACAATTAGTAAGAATTGCAAGGTCTTGTCCGGTAGAAAAAAGTTTACATCCGGATGTTAAGTTGGATGTTCATTTTCATTGGTAGGTTTTAATATTTTATTTCCAATAGCACATTGCAAACATTTTTTTTGATTGCAATAATTATTTTTTAATTCGATGAGTGCTTGTGAATCTAATGCGCTGATGGATTGAATGCCCATTTGCTTCCATGCTTGTATAATAGCATTTTTTTCTGAACTGATTTCACTCAACCATTGAATGGCTTTGTCTTTATATAATTGTTCCTGAGCATAAGAACCATATGCAAATAAAACCGGTGCAATGGTGTTAATGATGATATTATCAACCATTTGCTTGCCTAAATGTTTTGGATGATATTCAGTTATCTCATCAAAAACATAATGATAATGCCAGTAATCGTTACAGGTAAGATCAAATAATTTTTTTACATCAGTTATTGAATAAAATTTCTTGATCTTCGAAAACAAATGCGACGATTGATAGATTAACATTGCTAATTGCGCCAGCCGAATGGTTGGAAAATTGGCAGGTCGCATCCTTAAAAAATAAGGCCTGCCTTTGAATTGCTTTAGTTTATATTTTTTTTGTAAGAACCGATATTCTTTTTGCAACATCTTTGGATAATCTTCTTCAAAATTTTCTTCCAACAAATTTGCTTGTCCGAATAATAACGCTTCAATCTGATGAATTTGATTTTTATGTTTAGATAAAATATTAACAGAAATGGATCTAGCCATTTGTTCAAACAATTCAGCATTTACTTTAATTCCGAAATTAGCAGCCAGCAGCCACCAAAAAACTTCTTCCCAATGATGATGACTCTGTTGCAGTAATGATAGGACTTTCAGCGATTTGGCCTGCAATCTCTCTGCTATCATTCTTTCTTTCCATGCAATCCAACCAATATCAGAAAGTACAGGTAGAAAAGATTCGCATGCTATTGAGGAATGACTCTTCATCAATAATTCATATTGCTCTAATAAAATTTTGTCAACGCAATTTTGTAATACCAATGTTGAAATGACTTGCTGATGTGCATCTTTTATATGAACATCGTTCTCCCAAACAACATGAAGTACAATATTTGAATAATTTTCGTCTTGAGCATGATGATGTTTATTCCAATCAGATGATTTTACATGCAACTCTATATTGCCAACCAAAACAATATCATTAATCTTAATGGAAGCTTCTAAAAAATCAGGACCTTGATGCTGATTAAATAATCCTTGCTTAATGATTGAAAGCTTTTCGCCGGTTTCGGTAAAAAGTTGGCGTTGATTAAAGTATTGAAACTGCCAAATGAATTGAAGTAATTTTTCCGTCATAGTAATTTGTTTTACCATGAGGAATCATATATGCATTATAAAATTACAAAAGCAATATCAATTATTCAAACTTTTCAAAGCCTGAACTACCCTGCTTACCGGCAAACCCATTACATTATAGAAATCACCATCTATCTTTTTAATTCCCACCACACCAATCCATTCCTGAATAGCGTAAGCACCGGCTTTATCGTAAGGCTTATATTCATCTACATAAAATTCAATTTGCTCTTGGGTGAGTGTATGAAACGAAACTTCCGTAGTTTCTGCAAAAGCAATTTCCTTTTCGTCTTGTAATATCACTACGCCTGTAATAACATAATGCGTTTTACCTGAGAGCAAGGAAAGAATCTCTATCGCATCTCCTCTATCTTTCGGCTTACCGATAATTGTACCATTTAATACCACTACTGTATCTGCAGCAACAATGGTCTGATGTGCCAGCGTTGAATGAAACGCATCATGCAAATAGCCTTTTACTGCTAATGCTTTTTGTTGTGCGATATATACCGGCACTTCCGCAATCGGCAAACCATCAGGATAGGTTTCATCTGTATTCCTGGTAACTACTTCAAAAGAAATATTTGCCCATTCTAATAATTGTTTTCTTCTGGGTGATTGAGAAGCCAAAATAATCTGTTCCATTATC
>CAIRTF010000148.1 GCA_903881425.1 uncultured Chitinophagaceae bacterium
CAATCCATTTGATTTGATGATCACATAATCACCACTTAAATACACTTGTAAACTTGTTCCCTGAATGGAAGAGCTGAATTTTTGAAATACTGTTGGCAATGTTGTTACCGTTGATGTGCTTCCGCTTGATGTGCCACTATCTTTTTTACAGGAAAAAGAAATCATGGCTACAGACAATACTGTTATACAGACAGATAAAATAATTTTATTCATAACGTTGATTTTATATTTAGATGCAATTGTATTGTTGAATCCTTTGCATGATTTGAAAATATTTTGTTAATGAAATAAATTAAAAAGTGATTGTACTACACAACCACTTTTATTTCGCAAAGGGATATTCATCATTTTTACGGTTGAGGTGGTGGAGGTCTATCATTAGGTGGGCCATCTCCCATTCTATCGCCCGGTGGTGGCGGGCCGTTTCGCCCATCTGTTGGGGGCGGACCGTGGTGTTGATCCGGTGCACCCGGACCTTGCATGCGCAATGCTTCCTGAATGATCGCATCAAATTTTCTCTTTTGCTCATCAGTACAAATACCTCTTACTTTTTTAAAATGGTTGAATGTGATAATATCAATTTGTTGTTGCTTCATTGCAGCATTGGCAGCCGCAGTTTGTAAATCACTTTCACTCACCGCATCTTTATTCAACAAATTAAAAAAAGCATCTTTTGCATTACGTGTTTCTTCTTTTAATTTTTCTAATTGATCACGATGTTCTTCACGTAACTGCTGATATAATTTCTGCTGAGCACTATCTAACTTTAATTCTTTAATTAAAAAATCGGCTGTATTACCACCATTATTTCTGGGTGGCCGTTGATCTTTTTTCAACCAAAATATCCCCATAGAAATCATATTTGCGATAAGTAATATGATTACCACAGCACTTACTATTTTGCTTTTAGTTATCGTATTCATAACATATTAATAATTGGTGGATGTAACAGACAATTGATATTCACTTGCAAAACCTTGCAGCGACTGATTTTCAAAAGCATTGTTCTTGGTGCTTCCGTTTGTTTGTTGTGTAAGCAGCACCGTATTCATTAATAACAAAACCGCTAATACAGCAATGACTAAAACAGGTTTCCGAACAGTAAGCCAATTAGACTCCAACTCATTTGCCTTTTCTACTCTTGCCATCAATCTTGTTTGAAAGAATGGAGGCATTTCTGCACGATGCATATTATCAAGACTGCTCATCGTTTCATCAACCCTATTTTGTATATTTTTCTCCATATACTTTTATTTATGCTGAATAATAATCTTTTAAAATATTCCTCAAACTTTCTTTTGCCCGTTGCATGAGCCCTTCTACACCCTTAATACTTGTTTTTAAAATTTCACTCACTTCTGCATAACTCAATCCTTCTGCTTTAATTAAAGTAAATGCTGCTCTTTGATTTTCGGGTAATTGCTTTAAGGCTTTAAACAGGATAGCGGCTTTTTCTTTATTATGCAAATCAATTCCGGGATGATGAAAGTCGGTGATGGATTCTTCTTCTTTTATTCCAATACCAATCATATTCTTCACAAGATTTATCCGTTTTTTAGTTTTTTTCTTTCTTTCCCAATCCAAGGCTTTGGTGACAGCAATTCTGTAAATCCAGGTTGATAATTTTGCATCACCTCTGAAATCCTGCACGCTTTGATATACTTGCACGAATACTTCCTGAGATACATCTTCAGCCTCCTCAAATTGCTGAACAATACTGAGTACAGTATTAAAAACCATGTGTTGATAGGCTTCAACCAATTGCGCAAAAGCAGCATTATTGCCTTGTTTAAGCGATTGGATGAATGCAGGATCGTTCAACAAAAAAACAGGTTTAAATGGTTAGACGTTGTAAGCTAAAAAAACCTTTGCTGACAACTTAAAAAAGTTTTACAGAATTGAATAACCAAAATACCCTTTACCTACTCTCAGTTCACAATTGCTTAACGCTGACATAACATGTTGGTAATATAGTGTTGCGAATTTTGGAAAACACAATCTATGGAAAGACGTTCGGTTGATGTTGTGGTAATGAGCGATTTACATTTAGGCACTTTCGGCTGCCATGCTACAGAGATCGTTAACTATCTCAAAAGTATTTCTCCCCAGATATTGGTTTTAAATGGCGATGTAATTGATGGATGGCAGTTCAGCAAAAGGTATTTTCCTGTTAGTCATATGCAGGTGATTAAAGAGATTATGAGCTTACTAAGCAAAGGAACTCGTGTGATCTATATTACGGGCAATCACGATGAAATGATGCGCAGATACAGCGATATACAAATTGGTAATTTTCAATTGACCGACAAAGTAGTTATGGAGATCAATGGTAAAATGACCTGGATCTTTCATGGCGATGTATTCGATGCTACAACCAAAGGCAGTGCGAAACTACTGGCCAAACTGGGCGGACATGGTTACGATTTATTGATATTATTAAACAGGTTTATCAATGCCTGTTTAAAGATGATGGGCAAAGAAAAAATGAGCTTAAGTAAAAAAGTAAAGAACGGCGTAAAGCAAGCAGTATCATGGATCGGCAACTTTGAACAAACGGCTGCCGAATTAGCCATCGCAAAAAAATATGATTATGTGATCTGCGGTCATATTCATCAACCACAAAAAAGAGTGGTGGAAACAAAAGATGGTAAAGTAACTTATTTGAATAGTGGTGATTGGATTGAAAATCTTACTGCATTGGAATATCAAAACAATGAATGGAACATCTATCAATATGATGAGAAATCATTCATCAAACAAACACCACAAGTTATTGCAATGCAGAAAAAAAGACCGCAATTAAATGTAGTAACTGATGAGGTTTCCTTTTTTCTTAACTCCTTAATCATGCAATCATGAAAATATTTTATGCCATACAAGCAACCGGTAACGGACACATTGCAAGAGCAATGGAGTTGATGCCCTATTTAGAACAATATGGAACAGTAGATATTTTCTTAAGCGGCAGTAACAGTAATTTGAATTGTGCATTGCCCGTTAAATTCAGAAGCAAAGGCGTTAGCTTATTTTATGGCAACAGAGGCGGATTGGATTATTTAAAAATGTTGAAAGAGTTTTCTCCTATCAGAATTTATAAAGAAGCAAAAGAATTACCGGTTGAAAAATATGATATAGTGATTAACGATTTTGAATGCATCACTTCATTGGCTTGTAAATTTAAAAATATACCATCCGTTAATTTCGGTCATCAGGCAAGTTTTGTTAGCAATAAAACACCAAGACCAAATAAAAAAGATATTGCCGGAGAATTAATCTTAAAAAAGTACGCAACAGCTGATCACTATATCGGGCTTCACTTTGAACAATATGACAATTTTATTTTCTCTCCTATCATCAAAGATCAAATATTGCATACTGAAGCAAAGAACAACGGGCATGTTACTGTTTATCTGTCGCATTACAGCGACGAAGTTGTAGCACAACAATTAAAAAAAGTAAAAGACATTTCATTTGAAGTGTTTAGCAAAAAAGTGAAAGAGAAAGTCATTGATGGAAATATTACATTCATTCCGATTGATGGAAAAACCTTTAATAAAAGTATGATCAATGCATATGGAGTAATTACCGGTGCCGGATTTGAAACACCTGCCGAGGCATTATACTTAGGCAAAAAATTAATGTGTTTACCCATCAAAGGGCAGTACGAGCAATTGTGCAATGCAGCAGCTTTAAAAAATTTTAATGTTCCTATCATCAATACAATGGATGATCATTTTGCTACCGATGTCAATCATTGGTTACATGCAAGCATGCCTAAACAATTAAAAATTTCACAATCCACCGAACAAATTGTTTCCAAAGTAATTAAAACAGCTACTGCCACAAAAGAGATTAGTAACTTGCAGAGCGAGTTTCAATTCATTCATCCATCATTCAATTATTAATGATTGGCCAGTAATCATCAGGGAATTTCTGCAAAACAATTCGGTAACCATTTTCTTTGGGGCGTTGCCATGGCAGCTGCACAAAACGAAGGCGCCTATAATATTGACGGCAGGGGATTATCTATTTGGGATACCTTTTCAAAACGCAGCGGAAAAATAAAAGACAATGCAAAACCTTTTGAAGCTTGCGATTTTTATCATCGTTATAAAGATGATCTGTTATTGGTAAAAGCGTTGGGTTTTAAAGTATTTCGTTTTTCAATTGCATGGAGCAGAATATTACCCGAAGGAACAGGCAAAATAAATAAAGAAGGCATTGCTTTTTATCATGCACTGATTGATGAATGTTTGAAATTAGGATTGATACCTTTTGTTACATTATATCACTGGGATCTTCCGCAGGCTTTAGAAAAAGAAGGTGGATGGAGTTCTCATTTTTTATTAAAATGGTTTAGCCGCTTTGTAACAGTTTGTGCAGAAGAATATGGCGATAAAGTAAAGAACTGGATCATACTCAATGAACCCATGGGTTTTACTTCTTTGGGTTATATGTTAGGCAAACATGCGCCGGGTAAAACAGGATTGAATCATTTTTTGCCTGCCGTACACAATGCAGCCATGGCACAGGCAGAAGGTGGCAGAATAGTAAGAAGTATTGTAAAAAGATCCTATATCGGTACTACTTTTTCTTGCAGCGAAGTGATGCCTTATTCATCCCATCCAAAAGATATAGAAGCTGCCAACAGATTAGATATTTTATTGAATCGCTTATTCATAGAACCATCATTAGGCATGGGTTATCCGGATGATCAATTTCCTTTAATGGAAAAATTGCACCTGCATAATAAAGCATGGAAATACACAGAGCGATTACAATTTGATTTTGATTTTACAGGTATACAAAATTATTTTCCGATCACCGTTAAATACAATCCTGTGATACCGATCATTCAGGCATCAGAAGTAAAAGCAACCATCAGAAAAGTTCCGCATACAGCTATGGATTGGGAAATTAATGCCGATAGTTTTTACAGAATGCTGAAGAGATTTGCTGATTATGAGAAAGTCAATGAGATAATTGTAACAGAGAATGGCGCTTTCTTTAAAGACAAAATAATAAATGGTGTGGTGAATGATGAACAACGTATTGACTATTTTCAACAATATTTACAAGCATTACTGAAAGCAAAAAAAGAAGGTGTTCCCATCAATGGATATTTTGCATGGACGTTAATGGATAATTTTGAATGGTCTGAAGGCTATCAGGCAAGGTTTGGCTTGGTGCATGTAGATTTTGCTACGCAATTACGAACTGTAAAACAATCCGGACATTGGTTCAGAGCATTTCTTTCTAAGTAGCCGATCTTCTAAAACCCAATCAAATCAATTGTTTCAGAGTAAAATTATTGAGTAGATATTGTTGTTGAAATTCCCCATTCAATTTTTTGTAAAGCAGCTAAAGGATGCGCATTCCATAAACATTCTCTTACGGTCATTGTTTTTTTATCCGTATCAATGGTTACCAATTCAAAAGCCAATTTAGTTTCATCTTTTGCAGAGTATTTTCCTTTCATAGGAGAATCAGCACGAAAGCAATGCAATACAATATTTTGATCAGGTCCTTTCCAATCGTAATACTCTGTATAATTAGAATGTCCATGAAAGTATGCTTTGATATTGGGATGAAGTTTGATAAAGCTTGCTAACTCTTTTTGTTCGATAATACTTTTATCTTCAACAGAATTACCATCTTTAAAAGTTTCGGTAACTAAATTTTCAAATTTATCTTTTTCATTAATGGAATGATCTCCATTCGGATTCACAAAAAATCTCGCTTCCACATCGGGCATAGAGTGTGTGAAAATAAAAACAGGTGTTGTGCTTTTTACTTTAAGCAGATCTTTTTCCATCCAAACTCTTTCGGCAGAATCGGGCCATGCATCAACAAATACAAAATGAATACCACCAATATTTCTTGAGTAATGAATTTTATCTGTTGAATAGTTAAAATTATTTTCTGTTTTTAAAACCGATGGTTGCATCATTAAATTATACATGCCGATCAACGAAGCCTTATCCGTTAAAGGTTGCATAGGTCTGTAATAACCAACCGCATTGCTGACATCATGATTACCCGGTGTTAATAATAATTGAGCGGGTTGTTTATTCTGATCAAGAAGATGAAGGTTATTTATATAACTATTTTCAAATTGCTTCCACGATACTGTTGCACTTTGAATACCTTTCTCTTGTCTGTTACATAAATCACCTGTTATTACTACTGCATCTATTCCGTTTATTTTTTTCCCTTCATTAATTCCATTGTCCATGGGTAAGATACTTTCACTCAAACTATTCATACTTTCAACCATAGCTGTATTTACTTCGGCAGCACTTAGGTTTTGTTTATCTCTAAACTTTTCCTTTGTTAAACCAAAATGTACATCAGAAGTAAAAACGAATTGAACAATTTTGTTTTGAGCAATTGCAGCGGCAAAAACAAAAAAGAAGATTAATAAACTGAGTAATTTTTTCATAATTATAAAAAAAATGAAGCATAACTGCTTCATTAAAATTTTTAATGTTGATTACCTCTGCCATTACTTTGATAACAACCCATATCTTTTCCGGGCGGTGTAATTTCCGTTGCACCATATTTAGCATTTAACTGCACGTCGGCTCTTGGCGCAAAGCCCGTAAAACCAACACCAATACAGGGTGAAGTTGGTTTTAGTACAAAACTATAACTACCCACAACAGCAATATCCTGTAATCGCAAACCCGCAGGCAAAGGCACCGGTGCATTTACAAATTGAGGATTATTAGCACCATTTATTGAAGCCGGTGCTGTATATACATCACCTACTTTCCATCCTGTTGGCAAATACGTAGATGGTTTAGGAACATCTGTTTCTTGTGGTAAACTAATTGCAGTGCTTACAGAAAGTGATGGAATGAATTGACTGCAAACAGAAGTAGAATCTCCATAATACCAATTATATCCATAACGCAAATTAGCAGTATCGGCAATTGGGTTTTGCACAACACGTAAACCAAATTTGCAATTCACAATTAAATTATTATAAGCCAAACCACCTGCACCTTGTTCAAAATTAATTGAACCACCTCTTCCGGCAGCAGCTCTTCTATAACCACTGTTTAAAATGGTATTATTATAACAATTTACATTGGTTGCAGGAAAGCCGGGTAATACATTGATGTTCGACATTTTTGGTCCGTTCGTTGCCATACCAATACATAAATTATAAGCGAAATCTCCAATAGTTCCTGCTTTGGAATTCATTGCTTCTCCACCGGTGTAACCACATTTTTCAAACGTGTTACGCATCACATGAATCTTTCCACCATTAATTCTGAAAGGATCATCCACACTTCCATACACCCATGAATCTTCTAAAACAAAAACACCTGCAGGGTTTGCAAAGTATAATGGATAAGGACTTGAACCACCGGTAAAACTTTTCATTGCAGAACTGATGGTTCCTCCGCCAAATTCAACATGTGTCCATTTTAACACCATCAAAGGACAATTAGTTGCACCTGTTATGCCTGTCCATTTACCTTTTAATGCTGGATCTAAATCCGGGTTTGCCCCATTCTGATCCGTTTTAGTTACACCCGGATAAGTTAACCAAATTGGTTTTTCTTTAGAACCTAAGCACAACAAAACTCCTTGTACACCCAAGCCAACAGGTACGGTTGGTGAGCTCCCGGTGAAATTTACTGTAACGCCTTCCTGAATAGTAAGTGTATCTCCGGCATTGATAAAAACATCGCCGCAAACATTATACGTTTTTCCGGACAACATGGTTCCTTTGATTGCTCCTGATAAACAAGTTGTTTCGCTAATGGGTGAAGCCACTGCTACAACAGGTTGCCAAAGATCTTTTTGATCTGCACCTTTATTGCATGACATCAAAATCATTACCGCTAAAGCAATTGTTACAATTAAATTAAAATGACGTTTCATATTTTACGATTGAATAATGATTAAAGTTTATAGCGCAAGCCAAATAAGTAAGAAATATTATAATAATCTTTTTGAACAATAATTCTATTGTTTGGATCCGATTGCAAAGCCAATGCTCTTGATCCGCTGCTTGCTAAATAAGTATTGTATGATTGATGTAACGACAATTCGTAAGGTGCATTGGTAAGATTATTTATTTTACCGTATAAATTAAAATTCTTCGCAATCCGCTTTTCAAAAGAAATATCCAATTGCGTTAAAGGAGATTGCCAGTAATGCAATCCTGCGTAAGGACTTACAAAAACAATTCTCTCTCCGGTGTACACCATTGCCACTTGAAAATCGAAACCAATCTTAGGATTTTTATAAATAAAGGATAGATTACCAATATGATTTGATTGACCTTGTAATGGTCTTGTTTCTGACACATATTTTAAAGCAGTGCTTCCTGTAGCTGTTCTATAAGAATACAACAAACTATCTTTTGTAATACTTGATTGAGTAAAAGTATAATTAGCACTAATTCCAAAAGAACCAAAGTATTTTGCATACACCGCTTCAAACCCATAGTTTATTGCTTTTGCTGCATTAACAGGTTCCAAATAAAGATTATTAATACTGGCAGGTTTTACTGCTGCAATTTCAATAGGGTCTTGTAAATTTTTATAAAAAACACCTAACAAAATTTGATCCGCATTGCCCGAATAACGTTCATATCTAAAATCTAAATTATCTGCAGTGGTATGATTTAAATTTTGAGGATTTCCTATTTCTTTAAAAAATTCTCCATCCGGTCCGTCAGGAATCATTTCTGCAAAACCCGGTCTGGCTAAAGCTTTGTAATAAGATAATCTTAGATTCTGATTTCTATTGATTACATATTTAAATTGTACACTTGGTAAAATATCAGTGTATTTAATAGTTCCTGAACGTGCAGCAACATCAGGAGTTAATTGTGTTTCGTAATGTTGTTTTGTATTCTCGTAACGTATACCACCAATAGCTTCCAAATTATTGGTAATTGCCCACTTACCTTGTGCATAAGCTGCTACAATATTTTCTGTGAATGTATAGTTATTTCCATTCGGGCTTGGTGTTCCATCTGCCGGAGTGGAGAATTGAAAAACTGCATTGTTTATATTGGTGTATAAAGAGCCTAATTGCGGTTTTAAACTATACGAATAATAAAAATTATCTCTTGCTTTATTTCTAAGTAAAGTACCAAATTTCAATTCAAATTTTTTACTGTAGTTTTTTGTCATATTTACATAAGCAGAATAATCTTTATCGCTGTTGTGTAACCATATTCGCGACATGCTTTGCAATTTATCTCCTGATAATGAAGTGGCTACAATTGGATATTCGTGAATGAATTGTGCCTGATCAGGAATGTGATTGTTTGCAATAGAATACACTAAACTCCAATCTATTTTAGCAGTATTCGTTAATTGATGTAATCCCTGTATAGTTATATTGTTGATTGATTGATAAGTCCACTGACTTCTCTGCCAATTATCTACCAACGAGTTTAATGCAACTGTATCCCAAACCAATCTTGTTTGATAATCATCTAAACGAACAAATGTATTGGTGATAGATAATTTATTGCTTTTATTAATTCTATAATCTAATTTTCCGGTTACACCTATTCTTTGACTTTGAGTTGAATATTTACGCAATTGCAAATCGGAGAACAACGGTATATTATTTAAACCGGGTTGCGATGCGGGCAAAAAGAAATTAGACGTAGTGCCTTTATAAATATTTTGGTAGCTCGCAGAAACTATAAAACCAAATTTTTGATCTTTCCCAAAACGATTACCTACAGTTACACCTAATGAAGAACTGACAGGTGCATTTAAATTGGTGTAATTTAATTGCCCAACCGGAAAATCTTTATAGGTTGCTTGATAAGTTGCACCAAATCTTTCGGCTGGTGATAATTTACTGATACTTGAAGTACTGAACTGACTGTATTTTTCTGTTAAAAAAGTAGTGTTATAACCAAGTGATCCGTTTGCTTGAACTGTAAGTTTATTGGGTGCATCTTTCATTACTAAATTAATGGTACCGCCAATGGCATCGCCTTCCATACTTGGGGTTAAGCTTTTACTTACTTCCAATCTTTCCAATAATTCTGATGGAAATAAATCTAAAGGGATAAACCTGTTTTTATTATCGGGACTTGGAATTTTAATACCATTAATTAAAGTGTTGATATACCTTTTTTCCATTCCCCGAATGATAGGATACCTGCCTTCGCCGGAATTACTTCTTTCAATAGTAACACCACTCACTCTTTGCATAATATTGGCAACAGTAATATCGGGAAGTAATTGAATTGTTTTCGCAGATAATACATTAATGATCGGATCAGCAATACGTTCCAAACGTCTTGCACCTTTATCATTTTCATTATAACTATTCGAGTTTACAGTTACAGAGGATAAAATATTTGCAGAAGATTCTTCTGAAAAATTAATCAACACAACATCTTTAGCTGAAGCAACTGTAACAGTTCTGTCTTTAATAGTATAGCCTAAATAACTCACACTGATAGTGTAGGTTCCTGCTGGAATATTATTAAAAATGAATGTTCCGTCTAATTTAACAAACACAGAATATTTAGTGTTGTTCAGTTTTACAACTGCACCCACTAAAGGTTCTCCTGTAACAGCATCGGCTACTCTTCCCTTAATAATTCCTGCAAAAGAATAAGTAGAAATAAATAATAACAAAAACAATAATGCTCTACGAATAAAATAAGGCTTCATGATGTAGTTTTGATTTCGGGGCAAAACTATCCTTATGAATGATTATTAGCCTGGTAACAATTCGATTTAATAATTAGATAATCTCTAAGTAATAAAAGGATAATCTTTTAGTAATGATTTAATAACAATCGTAATCGCAGGAATGTATTAACTGATGCTAAAACAAATCAGGGAATCTTTCGATACATAGCCACCTTATTATTACCTCAGTATTACCTACTTGCTGGTTTGTTCGAGTGTTCTTCGTAAGCCTTCGAAGAAAACAACAAGAAGGTAATAAGGAAACACGAAGGAATCACGAAGAAAGAGCGTAAAAGTAACCAGGTTTAACCTATTAGCATAGTCGGTTGACTAACATCATTCCAGACTTCGGCAATATTCATTAATTATAGAAGCTTTATTTTGTATTTGCGTTATAAACAATCGCCTCGCTGCTTAATTTATTATAAACAGCAACAATAGGATCAGCTACCGAATGATTGGCTGTAAATTGAAATCCTAAGAGAGAAGCAATGGTTGATGCCATTTGTTTTTGATATAATTGACCTGCCTCTTTAATTTCTCCGATTGGTTTTGTATCGGGCCCGATCACTGCAAACCAAATTTGTCCTGATTCTTTGATTTCATCTCCATGCTCCGTCCAGTTCTCTTTTTTGATATCACCCCTTCCATGATCGCATGTAATGATCAATGTGGTTTTATCTTTATAGTGCTCAGAAGATTGAATCAGATTCCATAAATTTTCTATCATCCTGTCTTGCGCATAAGCACTTTTTAAATATTGGTCATATTCTCCGGCATGTGCAAAATCGTCTGTTTCATCAAAAGCGATATACAATACTTTAGGTTGGTAGGCTTTCCAATATTCTCTGGCCGCAAAAAAAGTAAGAATATCGGGCCTTACATCAATGGGCTTTGCTGTAAGAAATTGCATCTCATTAATTAAAGAGAGATTGTTATTTCTAAAAGTTAAACTATCCACATCTGCATTAATATATAATCCGCTTCTATTTTTATTCAAGATATAGGGAAACACATCCCATGTAGCAAATGCAGCTACTTTACCCTGATAGCTTTTTTGCTTATTAATAAACTCCAATACATTTTCATTTTTATTCAATATTTTTTCATTAGAGCTTACTTGAATATCCGGATATCCGGTAAATAACTCATTATATCCGGGATAAGAAAATTTAAACGGATTGGCATTATTAACATAGTTGTGATAATGGCGATTGCCATATAGTTGACCTTGCTCAGCAACAACAGTCCATAAGAATGGAAATAATTTTTTTCTTCGCTCATTAATATCATCACTCCAAAAACTTTTAGAGGTTGAACTTGGCTCTTTCGTAAACCGTTTATCTTTCAACAATGCTTTATCTGCTCCGGTAAAAACCTCTTGCCAACGCATGCCGTCTAAAGTAACAATAACAATGTTTTCAGTATTTTTTTGAGAGAATATGGCGCAGCTGAAAAATAAAAACAGAGATAGAAAACTTACAGTCTTCATGTATTGAATTATGAAACAAAATTCCATTTTCAATATGAACGAATTGTTCAGTTGGCATTAACTAAATATGAAGAGATCTTTAATAAATTGTTTCGGGGCATTATCGCGGATGAATCAATTCAATACTCTCTTCAATTTTCATTCCTTTCAAAAAAATGAGATCGATAAATGCCTTTCTGTATTTTTTTTGAACGGTATTAAATCCCAATGCTTTAAACCTGCGGGAAGATGATTTTAATATTAATTGATTTGAATAAAATATTCTGCCATAAGAAAATACTTTTTTGGCAATATCTATATCATCACCATAAAAAGTAAATGAAGTATTGTAGCCGCCGGCTTTTTCTAATACGGTTGCGTCAATAAAAGTATTACCGCCGATTATTATTCCGCCTTTTTTGAACAATTGCGAAAAGGTATCAACAACCGGATAAAAAATGATCTGTGCCAATAGTGTAATATATCTTCTGAAAAAGAAAGTATCAAAATAATCATAAGGGCCTGTTACTGCAACGATATTACTTTTTTGCATCAGCTTCACTCCTCTTGAGATCCAATTACTTGCAGGAATGCAGTCTGCATCTAATTGTGCAATGATGTCTCCTGTTGCTATTTTTCTGCCCCTTTCTCTTGCATGATTGGTACCTTGTAAATTCTCATCAACAATGGTCATGTTTTGGAGATGAGGATGATCATTGATAAAATCTTCTACAACTTTTCTGGTATTATCCGTTGATAGGTTATTTACAATAATTACTTCAAAGTTCAAATAGTCTTGTTTAAGAAGCGCTTGAAGTGTGGTAAGAATATATTTTTCTTCATTAAATGCCGGTATCAAAACAGACACTTTACAAGTTTTCATTTTATTCATAAGAGGATCATATATTTTTAAGTAGATATTTCTTAATCAGAAATTTTATTAAAAAGAAAAGTATCAACAAAAAGGTTATGGCTATTAAGTATTGATTGGTAACAGCGATTTGATCAGATAACAATTTCCGGTAATTACCCGCTAACCAACCCAGTATCACATATCCGCCTGTCCAAATGATAGCAGACAATATTATCATCATACTAAATGGCTTAAACCGAATTTTAAAAATTCCCGCTGCTACCGAAGTATACCCACGCAGATATGGTATGAGTCTTCCAATAAAAATTCCTTTATCGCCATAATCAATAATTTTTGCTTTAATAAATTCTATACGCTTATTTGAAATTGGTAACCACTTCGGTTTTCTTTTTATCAAACCATGACTGCCAAAATAAAATACCGTATACACCAAAAAAGTTCCGGAAACATCTGCCGATACTGCAATAATCAATACTAAAAAAATATTCAACACGCCGGTATAAGCTAAGTAGCCTGAATAAATAAGTAAAATCTCATTGGGAAAAGTTGGAATGCCGATCTCCTGAATAAACACCAGAAAAAAAATGGCGCAGTAGCCATATGTAATAATGAGATGAATTAACCAAGAGGGCATAACTAAACGATTCTTTAAAATAATCGCTAAGTTGACTAATTTTAAAGCCACTTTTGTATGAAGTAATTGTTATCAGTTCTTACTAGAATTTGTACAAAAGTTCATACATTGTTAATAAAGACCTATTTGCAAAAGAACCATTTAGCAGATGAATTTATAGGTAGCTTTAGCGGGTAAGATTTTAGTATACTTTGTAATTGATGTGAGTTATTACTTACTATAGTGATCAAAAAAAATAAACACTGCAAAATTCAAAATATTTTAATTATGAAATCTCCATTAGTAAAAACCATTTCAATTTTAAGTTTTGTATTTCTTTGTATTTCTTTTTGTAATGGGCAAACGGTTGCGAGAAAAAAAATAAATATTGATGAGGATTGGAAATTTCATTTCGGCAATGCATCAGATCCTTCCAAAGATTTTAATTATGGCATTGCTACTATTTTTTCAAAATCAGGCAGTGCTTATACAACTGCCATTGACCCGAGATTTACAGATAGTTTGTGGAGAAAACTAAGTCTTCCGCACGATTGGGCGGTTGAATTACCTTTTGTAAATGTTCAAAATTTTGATGTGGAATCGCATGGATTTAAACCGGTAGGGGGTTTGTTCCCTGAAACAAGTATTGGTTGGTATCGTAAACATTTTACCGTTTCCAAAGCAGATTCCGGCATTCGTTTTCAAATTCAGTTTGATGGTGTATTCAGAAATGCAGGTTTTTGGTTGAATGGTTTTTATTTAGGTAATAATATAAGTGGTTATATCGGCGCATCGTATGATATTACTGACTATTTAAAATTTGATCGTGATAATGTTTTAGCGGTAAGAGTAGATGCCACACAATACGAAGGATGGTTTTATGAAGGTGCCGGTATTTACAGAAGTGTTTGGTTAAATGAATATCATCCTGTGCATATTGCAGACGGTGGTTTATTTGTTTCATCTGAAGTAAAAGAAAAAAATACAATCATCAATCTCGAAACAACGGTAGAAAATCAACAACTATCATCTGCTAACTGTTCTGTCTATTCATATATCACTGATCGTGATGGAAAATTAATAGCTCAATCAAAAGAACAAGCGCTTTCAATAAATGCAAATACATCAGGAAAAATAAAACAAAAATTATCTGTCATCAATCCAAGAGTATGGTCTCCTGATGACCCTTATTTATACAGAATTGTTTCTGTTGTAAAATCTGATAATAAAATTGTTGATATAATTAAAGAAAGATTCGGTATCAGAACCATTCGTTTTGATGCAAACGAAGGATTCTTTTTAAATGGAAAGCATCTTAAAATTCAAGGCACCAATAATCATCAAGATCATGCAGGAGTTGGATCTGCCATGCCTGATTATTTACAATATTACAGAGTAGCGCTATTAAAAAATATGGGGGTAAATGCATGCAGAACAAGTCACAATCCACCTACACCTTCTTTTTTAGATGCTTGTGATAGTTTGGGTATGTTGGTGTTAGATGAAAATCGTTTATTGAACAGCAGCGCTGAATACATGCATCAAATGGAGAGAATGATATTAAGAGATAGAAATCATCCGTCTGTTTTTTTATGGTCTATCGGTAATGAAGAAGGTTGGATACAAACAACTGATATTGGAAAAAGAATTGCACAAACATTATTATCCAAACAACAAGAATTAGATTCTACCAGAACAAGTACTTACGCAGCAGATGTGCCCAATGTTTTTAAAGGAGTGAATGAAGTGATTCCTGTCAGAGGTTTTAATTATCGTCAGAATGCTGTGGCAGATTATCATAAAGATCATCCCGATCAACCCATCATCGGAACTGAAATGGGCAGCACTGTTACGACAAGAGGTATTTATGAAAAAGATAGCATCAGAGGATATCTACCGGATCAAGATATTACTGCACCTTGGTGGGCAAGTAAAGCTGAAGATTGGTGGAAGTTAGCAGCTGACAATAATTATTGGTCAGGCGGTTTTGTTTGGACGGGTTTCGATTATCGCGGAGAACCCACTCCCTATCATTGGCCTAATATCAATTCTCATTTTGGTATCATGGATATGTGTGGCTTTCCTAAAAATATCTATTACTATTATCAAAGTTGGTGGACTGATAAAGACGTATTACATATTTCACCACACTGGAATTGGCGAGATAAAATGGGAAAGCCTATCGATGTTTGGGTAAACAGTAATGCGGATAATGTTGAATTGTTTTTGAATGGAAAAAGCTTAGGTAAAAAAGATATGCCAAGAAACAGTCATTTGCAATGGACTGTTAATTATCAACCCGGAAAATTAGAAGCGATAGCATATAAAAATGGAAAGAAATTAACTGCTAAAGTTGAAACAACCGGACAAGCAGTTGAAGTTGTCATGACACCGAATAAAACTACCATGCTCGCAGATGGTAAAGATGTGAGTGTAATTAATATTTCAGTGATTGACAGAGAAGGCAGAGAAGTGCCGGATGCAGATAACTTAATAAAATTTTCTATCAACGGTGTTGGAAAAATTATTGGTGCAGGTAATGGAGATCCCAGTAGTCATGAGCCTGATAAATGTGCAGAGGGTATGTGGCAAAGAACTTTGTTCAATGGTAAATGCCAAGTCATTGTTCAATCAACTAAACATACTGGCGCTATAAAATTTGAAGCAAAGGCAGTGGGTTTATATACTGCTTCAACAGATATCATTACCGTATCTCCTGAAAATGTTTCAACAATTACCGTTGATAAAAATTATACATTAAAAGGAGAAGCAACAAAATCTCATGATCTTACAAAAATGATCGGTGCAGATATTTCTTTCTTACCGCAATTAGAAGAAAGAGGAATAAAATTTTCAGATAATGGTATTCAAAAAGATGCCATTGAAATTTTAAAAGAACATGGATTTAATTATATCCGCTTAAGAATTTTTAATGACCCGTCCCGCGATAGCGGTTATTCGCCCAAAAAAGGTTTTTGTGATCTGGAACATACGAAGCAAATGGCGAAAAGGATTAAAGCAGCGGGGATGAAATTTTTATTGGACTTTCATTACAGTGATGACTGGGCTGATCCCGGAAAACAATATGAGCCCAAAGCCTGGCGCAATTTATCTTTTGATGCGCTAAAAAAATCTTTATACGATTATACAAAAGAGGCGATGCAGCAATTGAAAGATCAAGGAACAACACCCGATATGGTGCAAATAGGTAATGAAATTAATCATGGAATTGTTTGGCCCGAAGGAAATATTGAGCATGTAGACAACACTGCACAATTAATATCGGCGGGCATTGCAGCGGTTAAAGAAGTAGATGCTTCTGTTGTAATTATGTTGCACATTGCTTTAGGCGGACAAAATAGTGAGTCAGTTTTTTTTATCAATCAAATGCTGGCAAGAAAAATTCAGTTTGATGTGATTGGTTTATCTTATTATCCAAAATGGCATGGAACATTAGATGAATTGAGAGATAATTTAAATGATTTATTAAGAAGATATCATAAAGATTTAGTGGTGGTTGAATATTCATCCAGAAAAAAAGAGGTGAATGATATTGTTTTTGATTTGCCCGATGGGAAAGGTAAAGGCAGTTTTATTTGGGAACCATTAAATACATGGGAATCTGTGTTTGATAAAGATGGTAAAGCAAATGATTTCTTAAAATTGTATGACGAGTTGAGTAAAAAATGGTTGAAATAAAAATCATCCTTCTTATTAAAAAATATTGAAAACTATGTTTAATATAAAAGAGCATTCGCATATAAGAATCAATTTACTTACCGGAGAATCGATCTTGGTATCTCCTCACCGAACAAAAAGACCATGGCAAGGAAAAGTTGAATCTGTATCACCTGATCATCGTCCTGCTTATGATCCAAACTGCTATTTATGTCCGGGTAATAAGAGAGCAGATGGGAGTATCAATCCCGTTTATACCGATTCATTTGTTTTTAAAAATGATTATTCAACATTAGAAATTAATACACCTGAAGGTGCATTGAATATAGAAAATTTATTGATCGCAAAAAGTGAAAAAGGCATTTGCAAAGTCATTAGTTTTTCTCCGGATCATAGTCTTACTTTATCAATGATGACTATTGATGCAATAAAAAAAATTATTGAAGTATGGAGCAAGGAATTTAAAGAAATTTCAGCTGACCCAAACATTAAATACATTCAAATATTTGAAAACAAAGGTGAGCTCATGGGATGCAGCAATCCCCATCCGCACGGACAAATATGGTCGCAGAGTTCAATACCTCAAGAGATCAGTAAAGAAACTCATCAACAACAAAAATATTTTATTGAACATGGAAGAAGTTTATTGAGCGATTATCTGCAATTAGAATTACAACAAAAAGAAAGGGTTATAGCAGAGAATAATCATTTTGTTGTGTTGGTTCCTTTCTGGGCAACATGGCCCTATGAAACAATGGTCATCAGTAAAAGACATATTCAAAACTTATTACAATTCACTGAAGATGAGAAAACCTCATTGGCAGAAATACTTAAACAAATAACAGTTAAATATGATAATCTTTTTGAAACATCATTCCCTTATTCTGCAGGCATTCATCAATCTCCGGTTAATGATGGCGAGCATCCGGAATGGCATTGGCATATGCATTTTTATCCGCCATTATTAAGATCACCCACTATTAAAAAATTTATGGTTGGATATGAAATGTTAGCAAGTCCGCAAAGAGATTTATTACCTGAATTTGCTGCAGAAAAATTAAGAGCATTAAGTGAACAGCACTTCGTTTAAATGATGCGATTAAAAAGTCAATCGCATTCTTTTTTTAATTTCAAAACTGAATAGACTTCATGAAGTCAAAGCTCAACATCTCTACTATTTATTTCGGGAAAGAAAAAATTAAGGCAATGGATTTCTTCCTATTTTTTTGATTTTGTATAACTGAATAATGAGATAGATTAAAACACCCCACACAGCCAAAATAATGGAATAGGCCATCAACTCCAGCCACATAGGCGATTGACCTCTTCTTGCAAATAATGTTCTGTTATAGAAATTGGTTTCATATTTAAATTTAGAACCCCAGGGAACTGTTTTCTCAACAGATAAATTTCCATATTGATCGTTGTCTTCTACTTTAGCAACCAATATTAAACTACTGTTTATATCTCCCGGCAAAGAATCTCTTTTAAATTCAGCGCTGATCGCTCCGGTTGAATCAGTTGTATAACTTTGTGTTTCACTGATATTCAAATCGCCATCCATTCTTTTAACAGCTACTTTCAGTTCAACACCTTTTACAGGTACCCAAGCAGTATCTTTTAATTCAATCACTTTTACTTTAACCGTTCTTCCTTCGGCTGTATCTATTTGCAGTTTAGCTTTAGTGATGTCTGCATTGGCTTTGGTTTCATCGAATTGTTTAGTAGCAGTTGATACTGCAACAAAACCATGTTTAGCAGATTTATTCCATGCATCTTTTGCTGAAGCAGGTACTAATAAATATGCTTCTCCTTTATCGTTAGTTGTTGCTTTACCTAATAAATTGCCTGCTGAATCTTTATTGATATAAAAACTAACTGATACATCTTTTACCAATTGAAATTTTCCATCAATCTTTGTTTTTGCTGTTGCTTTTAAATACACATAACTATTGTTATTATTAAAATAACTGAGGTTCAGCAACAGGTCATTCTTTGCCTCTTGCGAAAAAACATCTACACTGCTAAACAAAATTGCAAACAAAGAAACTATGGTGAATGTATGATTAAGCTTTTTCATGTTGTTCAGTTTCAGTGATGGTTTCTTGAATGGGAATGATCGGAAATATTCTTGCAAAAAAAGTAATGATCAATAATGCACCTGCCAATGAACCAACAGCAATAGCCCATTCTTCCCAAGTGGGAAAATAATGACGATAACTATCAGGCACATCCTGCATGGGAAGAAAGGGATGTAATAAAGTTGGTGTTACTATTAAGTATCTTTTAAACCATGAACCGATGACTACCATTAATCCTGCAATAAAAGCAGGCAGCGGCTTTCGTCCTTTTTTAAATAATAAAATTAAAATAGGAAAGAACATAGCCATTGAAACAGCAAACCAAAAAATGGGTGCAAATTCTCCGGTAAACAATCCTCTCAAATGTTCTTCTTCCGGTTTTTTCATTTTAAATGCGGGAATCAAATATTCATTCACATTAAAATACAAATACAATAAAGCAAGCATCACCAATATCTTTCCCATTTTATCAAAATGACCATCCGTAATATATTTTTCCAATTTATAGTGGGTACGAAAAACATACATTGCAACAACTACTCCACCTGCTCCAACTAAAAATGCACCTGAAATAAAATAAGCCCCGAAGTTGGTGCTATCCCAACCCGGGCGATACGTTGTGGCAAACAACCATGAGGTAACAGTATGAATAGAAAATGCAACAGGAATAATTGTAACAGATAAAATATTGATGGCTCTTTCACTCATTTTAATTTGACCTGCTGTATTCTTCCAGAACGAGCCTAAGTAATGATATAATTTATACAACCATTTGTTTGTTTTTTCTTTATAGCGAAGCATGATCTGCAAATCAGGTAATAAAGGAAAATACAAAAGCAATAAACTGATGAAGAAATAAGTAGTAATCACTATCACATCCCAAACAATGGGAGATTGCAAACGACCATGAATAAATAAATTATAAAAACGATCCGGTCTTCCCATATCAACAATAATAATGATAGAAGCAAATGTGATAGCAGATACAGCAATGATTTCGGCAATACGCGTTAATGGCGTACTCCAATGAACATCTGTTAAACGAAGCACTGCAGTAATAAGTGAACCCACCAAACTAATGGCAACAAAGAATACAAAGTTGGATATATAGATGCCCCAGGATACATAATCACGCATAGCTGTTACCACCAAGCCTTTTGATAATTGGCGGATATAGGCAATCAATCCAATAATACAAAGTGTTAGTAATATCCCTACCCAAATCTTTCCTTGTTTACCAAATTTCTGTGGTAACAATTCTTCTATCACTTTTTGTTTTGCTGAATTTTCCACGACTTATGATTTAGGGTTAACTTTTTTTATCTTCTGCTTTTTGTTCTTTATTTTCGAAAGGAAAATTTCTATTCACAGGTGGCAAATAATATACACTTGGTTTGGTTCCCAAATCTTCCATTAATCTGTAACCGGCTTTATCTCTGATAAGATCACTGAATCTAAAAGTTTCAGAACCATTGGTAACAGTATCTTCATTCATATCACCAAAAGCAAACACTCCATTCGGACAAGCAGCTACACAATGAGGCAATTCGCCTTGACGTGTCATATCAGGACAAAAATCACATTTACCAACTGTTCCTTTCTTCTGTGGTACACTGCTTTCACATGAATATGGTTGTACGGCCAGTTCTTCTGAAACTGTATCAGGACTTTCCCAATTAAATACACGAGTTGAATATGGACAAGCTGCCATACAAAAACGACAACCAATACAACGATCGCTATCAATTAATACAATACCATCTTCTCTTTTAAATGTTGCATCTACCGGACAAACTTTTACACAAGGTGGTTCATCGCAATGCATACATATTGTTGGTTGCCAATAAGGAGATGTGTGCTCTGCATCTTGCATCGGATAAACTTTTACCCAATTTTGTCCGCTGTGCACGTGATGCATGTGATCACATGCTGATTGGCATTTTTTTAAACTTTTACAACGTGACAGATCTATTACCATCACGAATTTTTTTCCGGGAATACCTACTCTTGCTTCTGCATTAGATACAGAAGGAAGTTGAGGAACCGGTTTCAAAAAAGCTTTATCTACTTCAATTACTTCACCATCAACAGATAATAATTTTACTTTTTCTCCGGATGGTTTTACATCCACCGGTGCATCTGCAGTAAATGGATCTTTAGTAGAACAGCCTATTGCAGTCATTCCTGTCAGAAGACTTGTTAATAGAAAATCTCTTCGAGATGTATTTGATTGTTCCATCTGCTGCTGATTATTTTAATAGATAAAATGAAATGTTGAAATATTGTTGTTTCAGTGAAACACAATTATTTTTTGATCCAAGATTGTAATTCTTTATCCGTAATTTTTTTACTGTTTGATGCAATTAAATTAGCATCAATCTCAACCAATCGACCATCTTCAGTTAACATTTTCACTGTTCTTTTTTCATGAGGATTTGGATTACAGGCAATCACTTCAGGTTTCTTTTTAAAAAACCTAAAACCACTCACTAATGCAACAACTGACAAAATACCCAAGCCGGAAATTAATTTTCGCCTTTCTTTTCCTTGAGGTATATCTTTTTGTTCTTCCATAAATGAGTGGTTATTGGTGAATATAATTAGTGATGAAAATTATTTTTTTAATGTGCGCATATACACTACGAGGTTCCAAATATCTTCTTGATCAGGAATCTTTTTCTTAAAGCTGGGCATATCATCTCTTCCTTCAGAAACTTTATAGAACATAGCTCCATCTGTTTGAGATTGGAATGCTGCTTTGGTTAAATCTGGCGGTGTTGTTTTTAATTGGGCTGCTTTATTACCATCACCCAATCCTGTTTTACCATGACAAGAAGAGCAATGCTGACTCCATAATGCTTTACCTGCTGCAATAGAAGCTGCATCTGATTTTACTGGGTTTGCTTTTTTTGCATCTTTATCAGGTACATTCCATGGTTTGGGTTGATCCATAGTAAATGCAGAAGTAAATACTATTACTGTTACTACTGCCATTGCTTTTAGGAACTTTGATTTCATATTGATTGTTTTTGTTTGATACTAATTTTTTTATTTTAGAAATTCCATAATCTGCTGATGTTAAATCCAATTAAGAATTGACCTTTTGTAAAATCATTTTGATTATACAGATTATTATTCTGTGGTAATACATAACCGTAATTACCTGCAAATAATTGGAAGTCGTGACCACTTGATTTAAACTCAAATCCAAAACTGATATTGGGATGAGGATTATTGGTTGGATGTTGTGTTAATGGCTGATCATAATTTGCAATGATGGCTGTCTTAGGAGATATTTTATATCGGCCAGAAAATGAAATGGACAAATGATCATTTTTCCATTTAGGTTGTACTTTTCCATTAGCATCTAAATAGCCCTCCAGATTATTGAAATGAGACCAAGAAAAAGCGGATTGAACAGAGAAATTTTCTGATACTTTTCTGGCTACAATAAACTGACTGAAGAAACTAAAACGATCGGATGTATTGACAAATAAAGTAGTGGCATCCTTTATTCTGGTATCCATTACTGTATTACCAAAAAGTGAAACACTAAGCGGTATCTTACCATCTTTTGTTTGTTTTATTAATGCATATTTTACATTCCAATCAACTTGCATTCTATCATTCGTTGCACCAAAACCTACTTGCAAATCTTTTATTGGAGTATAACTAAATCCCAAACGCATGGTAGCACTTGCAAAAATGCCGAAGAGATCTGTAAATCCATGATCAGTTGTACCAAACCTATGTTGAATATCAAATTCAAAAGTTCCTTTGATAGGCACCATCACAGTTTGATTATCAATCATATAATTTCCTTCAAACGTATTTTTTACATAAGATTTTTTCTTGACAACAGGTTGAACTGCTGCTGCAGAATCTTGTGCATATAAAGTATTGATGCTAAAACAATCCAACGCCATCAATACCAAAACAAAACGTAGCGAGATTAAAAGTTTTATATTTTTATTTTTCATATTAATGAGTTTAATTGTTTTTAGCTCCTTGTTTAATCCATGCAAGCATTAATGCGTTTATATTGGAAGGATTATTAGTGGCACCTAACGGCATGGTTGCTGATTCTTTTCCTGTTAACCATAAATAAACTAAGCTATTAGCCGGAGTACCTACACTAAGAAAGTTTCCATTGGTTAATGCATTATAAGCAGTTGCACTGGTTAAGTTGGGTGCTACACTTCCACTATGGCATCCGCTAAGTGCACAGCTTTTTGTTAAGATGGGTTGTATGTCTTTGCTAAAGCTTACTGTTCCTGTTATGGCAGGTGAATTATCTTCGATAACAGTTGTTGATTTAGAACAACCAATCATTGTAAGCATAAAAGCGGATGATAATATCAATCCAATTCCTATTATTTTCTTTGACATGATCTTTGTGTTTTAATTATTAAAAGAACAGCCAAGTTTATTTCTTAAATGTCAATAACAAATTTGGATTGATGCCATGTTGGTTGTTTGATTTATTCCAAAATGCTACACCAAATGGTTGATCTTGCAAACTTGAAAAATCAACATCTTGTTTCAACGCATCTGATGTTTTTAAAGCACGTTTGTATTCAATAATCCAACCGGTACCTGTATAAGTAGCCGCACAAATAATATCTGCTCTGCCACCGGTAATTGGAACATTGATATAAGCAGGAATAGAATTTACAGCAGTAGGTCCATATACAGGATCTCCTGTTCTTTGATAAGCTGTACCAACAGTAGGATCAAGTGTAGTTCCATCACTTAAAGTTAACACACCTGTAGAAGCAACGGCTGTAACTCTTTTAGCTTTTCCACTGCTTAATGTATCAGCAGGTAAAATAAAATTAGCTGCAACATTAGGTTTAACCCAAATTGGAACTGCCACTGAAGCACCTGTTCCATCTAATTTTAAATTTTGACTATTACTAACTTCACCCATTGCAGGCATTTGTCCTGCAGGAGGTGTAGCAACGATTGTAGAAGAATAAGAAGTATAATGCGGAGCATATGGCCAATAATAGGTTTTTGCTGTATCAACAACAACTCCATCAATGTGTCTTCCGTTTGCACTACCGCCCGTTAAATTTGTAACAGTTGGACCTCCTGCATAATCTTGATAGTTGTCATCCATAATATTCATGCTTGGGTCTGAAGTAATAAATCCTAATTTACCCCACCACATATCTATTTTTTCGAATTGGCCATTGGTATAGTGATTACCATTATTAGAATTCGAATTCATTACCGGTGAAGCAGCCATTGGTTGTGTTTTTGGATTGGGTGTATAATCCAAATATGGAGTAAACACATGGCAACTTGCATAGCAGGTTTGTGTTATAAATTTTGGAGTTGAGTTATCAATATTCCAAAGCATGGCAAATTTATCTTCACCAAAACCATCTCTTGTTAAATTACCATTTATATCAAGTGTTTTGCTGGAAGGTTCTTTTTGCCAACCGGTTGTTACACCTGCTACATTCAGTGCCGGATTAAAATACCATGGAGATACATTTACACTTTTTGTTGCATCGGTTACTTCCAATAAGAAATAAATATTATTAGCGTCATACATAGAACGAAGCGTTGCAGGATATTGCTCACCATTATAACCGGTAAACAAACCATTACCCGGATCAGGCACTGTTGGCATAAAACTGATCTTGGTAGCATTAGCCCATATTGCATCTATTGTTCCATCAATTGTTGGAGCCACTGCTGTTTTTACAGATACTAATGTTGTTGAATTGCTTCCTGAATCAGGAATAATTACCTGATCGTTTTTAGTACAACTTACTGCATATCCAATGATGCAAATAAAAGTTGACATTATCCAGAATTTTGTGCTTTGAACAAGTTTCATATAACTTATTATTATGGTGAAAGAAATAATTTGATAATAAAAAATGAAAGTAGAGATATCATCAAATTATAATGATGATAGTCGTCATTATGTTTTATGATTCAAATCATAATATCACAGTGATGCAGATCAGTTGAATGATAAAACATTGTATTTGTCAGATACTATTTATTCAATAAAAAATTTAATCATCATATTTAATACTCTATGGTTTCGTTAATTCTCTGTTAATGAGAAGTAATTAAGCAACAGGTTCAGTTTTAATTATATCATTATTGTTTTATATTGCATTGTTGTAAACCAATGTACATGAGAATATTTTTTTTAATAGCAGTTGCAGGTTGCCTGTCTTTTACTGAATGGCATTATAATATTGATGAAGCCAAAATACTTGCTAAAAAAGAACACCGTTTAATACTCTTGAATTTTTCGGGCTCCGATTGGTGTGGTCCTTGTAATAGAATGAGAACTGAAATTTTCGAGTCTGATCTATTTCAACAGTTTTCAGCAAATAATTTGATATTATTAAATGCAGACTTTCCCCGAATGAAAAAAAATCAATTATCACCTGCACAACAAAAAATCAATAATGCATTAGCAGACAAGTATAATAACAAAGGATTATTTCCTTTAACCCTTTTATTAGATGCTGATGGAAAAGTATTGCAACAATGGGATGGTTTTCCTAAAATGAAAACAGAAGAATTTATAGAACAGATCAGAACATTTACTGAAGCAGCTAAATAAATAATGAGCCATCAAAAAGTTTTTAAGAGCAGCTGTAAATTAATGGGCAATCATTTTGAATTAAGTGTTGTTGCCGATAATGAACTATGGGCAAACGAAAGAATTGAAGAAGGCATAAAAGAAATTGAACGAATAGAAAAATTACTGACAACATACAATGAGAATAGTGAAACAAATTTAATTAACCGAAATGCAGGTATCATGCCTGTTGAAGTAAGTACAGAAATAATTCATCTCATTGAACGGTCAATTAGAATTTCTGAGATCACACAAGGTGCATTTGATATAACTTACGGATCAATAGATAAACGCTTGTGGAATTTTGATGCAAATATGACATCATTACCCGATAAAGCAACAGCAAAAAAAATGGTGCGATTGATCAATTATAAAAATGTGGTGTTGGATAAAGAGAAGTCGACAGTTTATTTAAGAGAGTCCGGAATGCGCATTGGTTTCGGCGGAATAGGAAAAGGTTATGCAGCAGAAATGGCAAAGCAGGTGATGAAACAAAATGGTGTGGTAAGTGGTATTGTAAATGCTTCGGGAGACCTTGCTGCATGGGGCTTTCAGCCGGATGGAAAAGAATGGACCATTGGTATTGCCAATCCTAATTCAACAGAACAAATTTTTTCTTACATGAATATTACTGATATGGCTGTAGCCACATCGGGCAATTATGAAAAATTTATTATGATTGATGGAAAAAAATATTCGCATACTATCAATCCGCGAACAGGGTTGCCGGTTACGGGTATAAAAAGTGTGACCATTATTACCAGTAATGCCGAAATTGCTGATGCAATGGCAACGCCTGTGATGATCATGGGAATACATGCGGGATTAGATATGATCAATCAAATAAAAAATATTGAAGCCATCATTATTGATGATAATAATAAAATGTATACTTCTAAAAATATTCGACTTACATAAACCCCCCATTATGAGAAAGCAAGCAATCGAAATTTTAAGTTTTGTAATGATGGTCATCGCTTTTACATCCTGTGTGCATGTAAAAGAATATCAAAAAAATAAGATCAATGATGCCGAGATGGCATTAGGCAATCGCAAAGTGGAAAAGAATGAATTGAATTTTCAATCTTATCGGGAAGGAGCATCCGGTGCCAATGCAGGTAAAACCGGCGGCGGTTGCGGTTGTAATTAATTTATTCATTTTAGAATCAAAACATCATGCGAAAAATTTGTTTAACAGTTATCGGATTATATATTTTATTGTTGCACGCATTTGCACAAACAACAAAAGATAGTAGTGAGTACAAGCCCAAACCATTGCGTGTGGATGAAGTGAATTTAGTTTCAAGTTATTATACACAAGATGGAAATCATTCTGCCGTTACCGGTGGAATCGGTACAGAAAAAGTAACAGACCTTTCGAATGTGATTGAATTAAAATTTGTTGGATGGGATAGAACACAGCATAAACATACTTTAACAGCAGGGATAGGATTGGATCATCACACTTCTGCTTCGGCAGCCTATGTTTCTAAAACAGGCGCCTCTCAAACAGGTGGTTCAAGAATTTATCCTTCAATTGATTGGACCATTGAAAATGAAAATAAAGGAAGCAGTTTTGGGTTGGGTTCTTATTATTCATCAGAATACAACTACAATTCCTTAGGTGCTGATATTCATTTTTCACAAAAAACAAAAGATAGAAATGGAGAATTTAGTGCAAAAGCACAAGCCTACTTTGATAAAGTAACCATGATCTATCCTTCCGAATTTATTCCACCACCTGTTACAACTATTTCTCCAAGTGGAACAGTTACCGTAACCACTGCAAGCGGAAGAACAACAGTATTAAGTACCGGAGGACAAGTCATTTCAACTAAAGAAGGTAAAAATATTCCGGGCAGCCCTCGAAATACTTTTACCGGCTCATTATCTTACTCGCAAATTGTGAATACCCGTTTGCAATTGATGTTTTTATTAGATGTAGTTGCACAAAGTGGTTATTTGGGATTACCATTTCATCGAGTTTATTTTTCAAGCGGAAAAGATACCATTGAAAATCTTCCTTCAACAAGATTCAAGCTGCCACTGGGTTTAAGGGCTAATTATTTTTTAGGAGATAATATTGTGCTGAAGTCTTACTATCGCTATTATACAGATGATTGGGGTATACAATCCAATACAGCAAGTTTGGAAATGCCCATTAAAATCACTCCATTCTTTTCTATTTCTCCGTTTTATCGATATTATGATCAAACAGCAGCAAAATATTTTGCACCTTATGAAGTGCATAAATCAACTGAGCAATACTATACCAGTAATTATGCTTTATCTAAATTTCAGAGTAGTTTTTATGGAGTGGGATTAAGAGTAGCACCGCCAACCGGAGTGTTTGGATGGCAGAGTTTACATGAAATGGAAATACGTTATGGACACTATTCTCAAACAACAGATTTGGTATCAGATGTTATATCGGTAAGCTTTAGTTTAAAATAAAATATTTTTTCGACAATTAATTTTACAGGAGTTTAGTCAAAATATTTGCAAAAACCTATATAAACGTTTTAATGCTGTGTCACCTTAACCCAATCA
>CAIRTF010000149.1 GCA_903881425.1 uncultured Chitinophagaceae bacterium
TGCGTTAAATATTTTTAACCGCAAAGTTTGCAAAGGCAGAAATCACGGAGAGTCGCAAAGAAACCAATGGCATTTATTATTTTCACTTCTACTTCTTCATGCTTCGAGTGCCTCAGCATGACAACTAACGAAAACTACTTCTTTGCGCCTTCTCTTCTTATTCTCATAATCCTTTGCGTTAAATATTTTTAACCGCAAAGTTTGCAAAGGCAGAAATCAAGGAGAGCCGCAAAGAAACCAATGACATTTATTATTTTACTTCTACTTTTATCTTTTCAATATTATTGCTATGCCAACTACCACAAAACGCTACGATGCGGAAAAATACAAAACACCCACCGGCACTCAACTCAATTGTAAAGGATGGATTCAGGAAGCCGCATTAAGAATGTTATTGAATAATTTAAATCCTGAAGTAGCCGAACGTCCGGATGATTTAATTGTATATGGTGGCAGGGGTAAAGCAGCCCGCAATTTTGAAGCATTGGATTATATCATTGCTTCACTTAAAATATTGGAGAATGATGAAACCTTATTGATACAAAGCGGTAAGCCGGTAGGTATTTTAAAAACACATACAGATGCTCCAAGGGTATTAATCTCTAATTCTCAATTGGTACCTGAATGGGCTAATTGGGCGCATTTTGAAGAGTTGGAAAAAAAGGGCTTGATGATGTACGGACAGATGACGGCAGGCTCCTGGATTTATATTGGTTCTCAGGGAATTGTACAAGGTACTTATGAAACTTATGCGGCTGCAGCCAATCAACATTTTGGGGGTAGTTTACAACATACTTTAAATGTTACTGCCGGGTTAGGCGGTATGGGTGGTGCACAACCTTTAGCCATTACCATGAATGAGGGTGTTGCATTGATTGCGGAAGTGGAAGAATGGCGAATAGATAAACGACTTGAAACTAAATACCTCGACGAAAAGATTATTGATATTGATGAAGCAATTGATCAGGCGTTAAGGTATAAGGCAGCAGGCATTGCTAAAAGTATTGGTGTATTATGCAATGCGGTTCATTTATTAGAAAGATTGATAGAACGCCATATCATTCCGGATACCTTAACCGATCAAACCTCGGCACATGATCCGTTGATTGGTTATTGGCCGCATGAAATATCTTATGAACAAGCAAAAATATTAAGAGAACAATATCCGAAACAATATACAGACTATGCCTATCGCAGCATGTATAAACATGTGCAGTTAATGGTAGATTTAATGCATAAAGGCGCTGTTACTTTTGATTATGGAAACAATATTCGTGCAAGAGCTTTAGAATATGAATCAAAAAATATTAACCTGCTTAAAGTTCCCCCTTTAGGAGGCGGAGGGGGTTTATTTCCCGGTTTTGTGCCCGCCTATATTCGTCCTTTATTCTGCGAAGGCAAAGGACCTTTTCGTTGGGCTGCATTAAGCGGAGACCCTGCTGATATAGCTGTTACCGATGAACTGATTGCCAATATGTTTCCGGAAAATGCTTCTTTACAACGTTGGTTAACATTAGCCAAAGAAAAAATTGCTTTTCAGGGATTGCCTGCACGTATTTGTTGGTTAGGGCAGGGCGAAAGAGAAAAAGCAGGATTGGCTTTTAATGAATTGGTGAGAACAGGAAAACTAAAAGCACCCATTGTTATCGGAAGAGATCATTTAGATACGGGTTCTGTTGCATCGCCCAACAGAGAAACAGAAGCCATGTTAGATGGCAGTGATGCTGTTGCAGACTGGCCCGTATTAAATGCATTGGTCAATACAGCAGGCGGTGCCGGTTGGGTAAGTCTGCACCATGGCGGCGGTGTGGGTATGGGATATAGTATTCATGCAGGAATGGTAATTGTGGCAGATGGTACCAATGAAGCAAAAGCAAGATTGGCAAGGGTTTTACGCAACGACCCCGGCATGGGTGTAATACGCCATGCAGATGCAGGCTATGAAACTGCTAAAGAAACTTTGCAAAAGAATCATTTGGATTTTAAAGAGAGATTGAAGTAATTGCCATGCTGATCCCGATGAATATCGGGACGATGCATGAACCGGCAAGTCTCCTGACTTGTGACATTCGTTACTTATTTTTAAATATTTTGTACTTACATCAAGTAAAATGTAAGCACAGGTCGGGATACCGCCAGATAGAGAAATATATAAGGAAAAATATCCAAACAAAAAAGGGTGTTTTTCCCTTTTTTTCCATTCGTACAAATAACTACTATTGTTACCCGATTTTTTGCTGATTAAAACAATAGTGTTATGCCATCTCTGAATAATAACGATCCATTGGATCGCGAATTTATTGATAAGCAGGTTGTATTACAGGAACTGCATATCAGCGAGCGCACTTTACAAAACTGGCGCAGTAAGGGTAAACTGCCTTTTTATAAAGTAGGCGGTAAAATATGGTACAAATCAAAAGAATTAAAAAAGCTGATTGATGATTCTAAAGCTGCTGTGAAGAAGTAGGGTAGGTTAAGAGTCCATTGTTCTTCTAACGCTTGCTGTTCCAATAGTCATCGTGGCGAAGGGTAATTTTTAAAATGCCTGTCACCCTGAGGCATTCACTTATTGTCACCCTGAGGCTCTCACGTATGTCACCCTGAGGCATTCACTTATTGTCACCCTGAGGCTCTCGAAGGGTGAGTTCAATTAACAATCGGTACAAAGGGTAAATTCAATTACTTAAACATCATTTGTTCGGGACTTCTTCGAGTCTTGTTCGGGTCTCCTTCGTACCATCTTCGGTACTTACCGAAGCCGACCCGAACAAGACCCGAACATGGTACGAACCTGGTACGAAGGAGAGACGAAGGAGGTACTGAGAAAAATCGGTTGTGATTTGCTTTCAAATTAAGTTCTTACGATCTTTGATAACAACTATTGCATGAAATTGAAAAAGTGAAGCACGGTTGTGATTTGCTTTCAAATTAAGTTCTTACGATCTTTGATAACAACGTTTATACCAATAGCACACTAAGTAAGACAGTTGTGATTTGCTTTCAAATTAAGTTCTTACGATCTTTGATAACAACATGTACAATGAAA
>CAIRTF010000150.1 GCA_903881425.1 uncultured Chitinophagaceae bacterium
ACCAAATACATTCTCTAAATTCTTTTTATTTAAGTTAACCAATTTATATTGGCCATCCTGCAGTAAATAATAGTTTTCTTTATCGTTGAATCTTTTGAATTTATTTGCATCACCATATTCGCTATATTCTTCAATTTCCTTTTGGTAAGATTTCAGAAGAGAATTCCTACCCTCAGCTAATACTTGTAAATATTTATCTGCTTTAATGGTATTATTAATGGCATATCCTTTTTTGAAAATAATTTTTTGAGTTGTATCTGATGCATTAGGGTAAAAGCAAACAGCAGTAACATAAACACCTATTTCATAAGCACTATCGTTTCTGTTAAAAATAAATTTATTATTATAAACATCGAACTTAAGTTGAACATGTTTAAAGGTGTAGCCATTCTCAACAGTAACAGATGCATCCATCCATTTATCTTTTAAGAAGGAAGTTCCTTGTACTTTTTCAAATTGATAAATATATAATAGGGTTCCGTTAGCCCTGTCAATTGTTTGTCTTTCTACTTGAGAGAAAGCAATCAATGAAAGAAATAAAGAGATAAATAAAAAATATAACTTCTTCATTTTTGAAACTCATTTTATTGAAGATATAAAATTTAAATACAAAAAAAAGGCCGATAGAAATAAATCTATCAGCCTCTTTAAAAATATAAACCACAAAATATTAGTACCCTGGATTCTGAGTCATGTTAGGATTAGCATTAATTTCAGTAATCGGTATAGGGAATATCAATTGCGTATTTGGTGCTGCAGTATTGCTTGCAGGGGTAATAGCAAAAGTTGTTGATGGCACATTGTTTGAAACATTCGCCACTTTTGTATAGTTTCTTTGAAGTCTCATTAAATCCCAGAAACGACTTCCTTCAAAAGCCAATTCTTTTCTTCTCTCAATTAAAATATCTTCTAATACTTGCGGACCTGTATCAGCCCATCCGGCAAAAGAAGGATCTCTTAAAGTAGCAACTTTATTCAAGTACAAATTAGCATTGGTGTAATCGCTCTTGTTGTAATAAGCTTCAGCGGCAATTAATAAAACATCTGCATATCTGATAACCTTGGTAGCATCTCTACCTGAACCATTGGCAGGATTAGGATACTTATATACATAATTTGCAGTACCGGTCTGAAGAGTTCTTGTACCGGGAACAATCAAAGCCTTTCTGGTATCAGTTGCAGAATATAAATTATACAACTCAGGAGTTGCAAAAATATCAGCATAACCACTACCACCTGCTACAATATAAATGAAGCCCAGCTGATCAAACCCGTTGTTATAAGTAACATCACTTGAAATTTCAAACATAGTTTCAACTTTCGTTGATGTTTGAAGTGAAGTACTGTTCCAATAGCTAACAATATTCGGAGTTAAAGTAAAACCACCATTAGTTATTACATCTGTTGCAGTGGTAAGTGCATTAGCCCAGTCACCCATATTTTGGTAAACTCTTGCTTCTAATGCTCTCGCAGAATATTTAGAGAAGAAAGCTGTTCCTCTGTAAACAGACATCAAACTATAAGCTTTTTCCAAATCTGCAATCACTTGAGTATATACTTCCTTAACAGTATTTCTTTTAGGAAGTGCATTTTGATCGTATGTTAAAATAAGTGGAACAGCAGGATCATTAGGTGAAGTAGTATAAGGATGACCATAGTTTCTTGCTAATTCAAAATACATCAAAGCACGAATAGCATAAGCTTCTCCTAAATACTGACTTGTATTTGTAGTAGAAGTTACAGAGCTGCTCGCCGCAATAATGGTGTTCGCATATTTGATAGCAACATAAGCTTGCTGCCAAACTGCCAATCCATATGCATCCGAATTAATCATATTGAAATTGTCTAAGGTTGTATATCTACCGGAGTTACCAGTGGTAACATAAGTATTGTCACCCATTAAATCGCCTTTTACCGGAAGTGTTCTACCGTAAAGATCTGTATTTCTTAATTGAGAATATGCCCCTGTTACCGCAACAAGCATGTCAGATTCTGTTTTAATAGCATCTTGCAATACAACTGCGGTATAAGGCTTATCATTTAGGAAATCTTTCTTACATGATGCTGCACTTAGCATCAGGATAAGAGAAGCAAAATATAATTTATTAATAGCTTTCATATTTATTATTTTGATAAGGTTAAAAACTTAAAATCCAATATTTAAACCGACTGTCACTGCCTTATTATATAATACATTCAGGTTTGATTGGCTGTTTACACCTTGTTCAGGATCAAATGGTATTCTGTTATCATAAATCTTTGTCCAAAGATTTGAACCTCTGGCATAGAATTTCAATGAAGTCAAATGCAATTTTTTAATCAAAGATTGATTCGCAGAATAGCTTAAAGTAATATTTCTAAGTCTCAAGAAATCTCCTTTATATAAAAATCTTGATGAAAAAGAAACTGAATTACTATTAGTAATAGTAGATGATGTATTAGTAGCTCCGTTGATTAATCTTGGAACATCAGTAATATCACCGGGTTTTTGCCATCTGTTTAAAGTATACGCATATTTACCATAGGCTGAATTAACCTCATCAGTTAAATAGTTCGCCCAACTGTCTCTTACATAGTTACCAAAGTTATAATACAAGTCAGCGGCTAAACTAAATTGTCTGTAAGTAATCGTATTAGTAAATCCGCCATAATATTTAGGACTTGCACTGATTCCCATTGGAATTGTTGCAGCAGCACTGTATTGAGTTGTTTTAGCAGATTTAGTTCCATCAGTATACCATTGCGGGTTTCCTGTTGCAGGATCTACACCGCCCCAAAGTCTTCCATAAAACTCATAGATATCATGACCCGGTGCAACATATTGTACACCATTGATAATCTGAGTTTGACCCGGAGGTAACTGAGTAACAGTATTTTTATTATTAGTGAAATTCAAGCCTACTTCCCAGGTAAAATTACGAGTACTTACAGGAGTTGCATTGATCGTAATTTCAATACCCTTATTCTCTAAAGCACCGATGTTTTTAGTAATAGAAGTAAAGCCGGTAGTTAAAGAGAGTGGCTGAGCAAACAACAATTGGTCACTCTTCTTAATATAGTAATCAACAACTAATTGTAATCTGCTTTTGAAGAAAGATACATCTAAACCAAAATCTGTCATCAATGCATGTTCCCATTGCAAATTAGCATTACCAATACCATTAAATGCACCACCTGCACCACCTGCATAGTTAAATCCATAACCGAAAGTTTGTCTCCAAGCATAGTTACCAACTTCAGCATTACCTGATGAACCATAAGATGCTTTCAATTTTAAATCAGAAATAGCTTTTACATTAGACATGAAGTTTTCTCGGGAAACAATCCATGCGCCGCTGATTGAAGGGAAGTTACCGTAAGCATTACTTGCAGCAAATCTTGAAGAACCATCTCTTCTGAAGCTTCCTGCCAAAATATATTTTCCTTTATAGCTGAAATTTGCTCTCGCAAATTCTGAAGCGAAATTATAATCTGAGCCGTTATTAGTACCTGCGGTTGGTGTTGCAGCATTCGCAGCATCAACTAAATTCGGTGTTGGATAAAGTATTGAAGAAGCTGTGATGAAATAACCTCTTGAATTAATTGCCTCATAACCCGCTGTCGCATCTAAAGTTAAATACTTGTTTCTTGTTAATGCAGCATGGTAATTTAACTGGCTTGTCCAATCCCACAATAAATATCTGGTATAATAAGCATAACCTCTACCACCAGATGGAGCTCCATCGCCATGAGTAGGATTGTTATATTGGAATTCTTCTAAGTTGTTGTATTGTAAACCCATTGAAGTAGTGAACTTCAAATTGTTTAAAATTTTATAGTTACCTGCCGCTTTACCTAACATAGAAAAGTTATCCAATGAATGAATATCTTTTGCAACAATGTATAGAGGATTATAGTTACTGCTGAAATTACTAGCTAAAGTTCTGTCGATGTTAAAAGAACCATCGGCATTGAATGGATTGGAAGTAGGTCTCATGAAATAAAATTCCATAGACGGACTTGCAAATGCACTTGAATTACTGATAGCCGTATTTTGTTTAGTGTATGTTGGTTGTATGCTGAATGAAAAATCAAGCTTAGGGCTGATAATATGATTAATATTAATTACACTTGAATAACGTGCCAAGTCAGAACCTATTGTTGATGCTTCTTGTTTAAAATAACCACCAGAAATAAAGAAGGTTGTTTTAGCATCACCACCCGAAGCATTAATATTATAAAGTTGTTGAGTACCTGTTCTCAAAAGTAAATTAACCCAATCCGTATTAGCAGTGCCGTAAGCAGCAGCTGAAGTATTTGCAGCGGCTTGTGCGGTAGCTAATGGATCACCCGCAAGTAAGCGTTGATTAGTATATCCTTCTTTGTATAAAGTTAACCAATCTGGTGAACGAAGTGGAAGGCCTCCTGCAGGAAGATCTCCGGGTTTATTATTACCAATTTCGGTAGTAAGTGTAAATTTAGTTTTACCTGCTTTACCACTTTTAGTGGTAATAACGATAACACCATTTGCACCTCTCGCACCATAAATAGAAGTGGCTGATGCATCTTTTAATATATCTAAAGATTCAATATCATCCGGATTTAATTGAGCCAATACGTTTGTAGTGGTCGTTTCACGTGATAAATCACCACTGTTAATTTGTATTCCATCTATTACAAATAATGGCTGTGCAGATGCACTGTAAGAACCAATACCCCTAATTCTAATTGGTTGGTTAGCTCCTGGTTGTCCACTGAAAGTTACAGATTGAACACCCGCAGCTTTACCCTGTAAGGCCTGATCAACAGAAGATAATGGAGTGTTGGCAACCTGATCTCCGCTTACTTTTGAAATAGAAGCAGTTGCTGTTAATTTTTTTTGTGAACCTCCATAACCTACTACTACTACTTCTTCCAAATTTTGAGTAGAAGAAATTAATGAAACAGTTACTGTTGTTTTTCCTGTAATGGAAATTTCCTGAGCAGAAAAATTTAATGAAGATACCACTAATGTTTTACCGTTAGCGGGTACTGAAATTGAAAAAGAACCATCAGCTGTAGTAGTTGTACCAACTGTAGTTCCTTTTACTAAAACCGATGCTTGGGGTATTCCAACACCCTTATCATCAGTTACCTTACCTTTCACAGTTCGGTTTTGTGCCCATAGTTGGCTTACTACCAAACTTAGGCACAAGAACAGAGTTACAAATTTTCTCATAGTCTCGATGTTTTAGTTTTGAGGAGTGTAAAGTTAAGAAATTGTTACAACATTTATGACATATAAAGGTTCAAATATGTTGCAATATATTAGAAAAAAGGGATAAATGGCAAATAATAAACTGACAATTGACAGATTTATGACTAAAAGTAAATGCTTATGCTTCAATAAATAAAAAAAGGGCATTACATAATGCCCTTTTAAAAATATTTAAAATATTTATTATTAATTATCTGTACATAAAGGATTCAATGCTAATTCTGAAGCAGAAATAGGCCAGATATAACCTGCATCAGTTGATGCTTTTGAAGGAGCGATTCCTTTTGAAGGAATAGTTTGCAGCAAACGCATTAAATCATTAACACGTAAGCCCTCTCCTAAAAATTCAATTCTTCTTTCTTTCAAAATTGCATTAATCAAATCAGTAGGTGTTGAAAAACTGGCTGCTGTAAATGTTGTAGTAGCATCCGATCTTGTTCTAACTGCATTTAATATAGCTACTGCCTGAGGATCTATTGTATTGGTAGAACGAGTTCTTGCTTCAGCCAAATTCAATAACACTTCTGCATATCTGATAACAGGAACATAATCAGTATAAGGGCTTCCTGTTGGATATTTAATACACCAGTTTTTTAAAGTAGCGCCTGAACCGGATTGTTTTACAAAAGCTCTGCGTTTATCAGTAGCTGTCCAACCTGCATCGGCAATAATACCATTTGCATTTAAAGAAAACTCACCATTACCTGTACCGCCATTAGTACCGGTGGGAGAATAATAATAACCAACTCCATTTTGTGTGCCCGGATAATCACCGGATGTAGTGGTCATTGGCATAGAGAAAATTGATTCTGTAGTAGTGTAAGGCGCTACAAATACATTCGCAATATTTGCCTGTAAGGCATGTGCTACACCTGTTGTTGCAGTAAATGGTGCTGCTGCACTTACAATTTTATTGGCTTCAGTAATCACACTGGCATAATTATTCATACTTAAATACACTCTTGTTTTTAATGCAATCGCTGTATTGCGATGTGCACGGGTTGTATTGTTATAAGCAGTAGAATAAGTTAATGGTAATCCTGTTTCAGCATCATTCAAATCTTGAATAACCTGGGTGTAAATTTGAGCTACTGTACTTCTTGCTAAACTGGAGAATCCCGAACCTTTAATACCGGTTAGGCGTAAAGGCAAGCCTGGTTTAGCTCCATTACCATCAGGATAAGGGCGTGCGTAGAATTGCAACAAGGTGTAGTAAGATAAAGCACGAATTAATTTTGCTTCTGCAATATAATTAGCACCTAAAGTAGTACCCACAGTGTTTGTACCACCTGCATTCATACCATCAATAAATACATTACAGCAATTAATTACATAATATGCCTGAGACCACAATCCTGTTACTGCAGTGGCGCTGTTGGTACAGTTTTCTGCCCAAACATCCGAACCTGTAATCAGGTTTTGTGTTTCATTGATAAAATCTTCTCCTTTAATATCACCATAAATAACACTTCTGCCACCATAATATGAACCACTTTTCAGTGCTCCATATAGTGATAATACCTGAGCTTGCACTCTTCCAACCGTGCTAAATGAAGATGCATCAGACACAGAGGTTTGCGGTGTCGGATTTAATAAATCACGTTGACAAGAGGAGAATAAGATCGCTCCCATAATTGCAACTGATGAATATTTAATAATTTTTTTCATTGTGTTCATTTTTTTGATTCAAAAATTAAAATCCAATATTTAAACCAACTGTAACTGTTCTTGCATTTGCTGCAGTATTTCTATCAACACCTTGACCTGTTGTTGAGTTACCGTTAGATGAAACTTCTGGATCTGGTCCCGGATATTTGGTAAAAATGGCCAAATTGTTTCCGGTAATATATAATCTTACACTGCTGAGTTTTGACTTTTCCAATAAACTCTTCGGTATAGTATAACTAAAGGTTAATGATTTGATTTTCACAAAATCACCTTTAAATACATTCACATCAATTGGCAATGCTGAACCATTTGAAACGTTATCACCATAAACTGGTCTGGCATATTTTTTACCAACATCACCCGGTTGAGCCCAAGCATCAGTTAATACATCACTTGCATTATTCCACCAACGTTGATCATGTAAACCGGCATTGGTACCGTAATACAAATAGAATCCTGTTTGATAAGTTACTAATGCACTCACTTCAAAATTTCTGAATCTAAAATCATTCTGCCATCCACCAACTCCTTTAGGAATTGCATTCGCATACATAACTGCATCGGCAGCCTGAGTAATTGACGTACTTGAAGGTCCAACATATTTTGTTTTACCATCAGCAGTTGTTGAATAATTATATAAACCCGTTGCTACAACATTTGAATAATAAACAGGCGTACCTGCTGAATTTAAATATATTCTCTTTCCTGTTTGAGGATCCACACCCGCTGTTTTAACCACCCAGATATAACCCAATGAGTAACCGGGCATGGTTTGATTGGCTGTTTCAGAACCTGATGTAGATGTTTGGATATTACTTAAACCCGATGCTAAAGAAGTAACCATATTAGTATTGTAACTATAGTTGAACGTACTACGCCATGAGAAATTTTTCTTATCCACTATTGTAGAACTCAATTGCAATTCAATACCTCTGTTATACATTTTACCTACGTTCTGCAAAATATTACTTGGTAACCCTGCAGAAGGAGATTGAGGTACACTGAGTATCAAATTATCGATATTGTTATTGTAATAGGTAGCCTCACCGGTTAATTTATCATGAAATAATCCGAAAGTAAGACCTACAGTAGTTTGCTGACTGGTTTCCCATTGCAGCTTATTATTACCTACTGAAGAGAAACCTAATGTTGCAGTACCACCATATAATCCTGAACCAAAAGTAGAGAATGGAGAATAATCACCTATACCATTAATATTACCTACTTTACCAACTCCACCTTTCAATCTTGCGCTACTTAACACTTTATAGATGCCGGTAGATTGCCAGAATTTTTCTTTAGAGATTTCCCAGGCAGCAGATGCTCCCCAAAATACCCCTTTCTTAACACCTAAACCTGAGTATTCATCCTGACGAACATTACCGGATAAGAAATATTTACCATTGAAATTATAATTCAATCTTCCAAAACTTGATAACAAATAGTTTTCTCCATAAGCCTGACCGGTTGAATTATTAACTGTCCAACCTGCTTGAATTAAATTATAGGCCGGGTCAGACAAACTCTGGCGGTTAATACCAAAACCAAGGGTTGTGTTTCTTTGTTGTTCACTACCTACTAATACATTTACAGTATGCTTGGTTCCAAATTTATAATCGAAAGCTGCAGTATTTGTCCACAACCATCTTTTGTAATTGGTTTGCCAAGATGAGGCATTACCATTAGAACTGTATCCATCACCTGCAATCGGAGTTTGAAATACATCATTTGACACATATAGATAATCAACCCCATATTGAGATTTTAAAGTGATTGACGGGATTGGTTTTACCTGAACATAAGCATTTGATTGGATATGATTATTTTCACTGTTTGAACGATTTAAATCGAGTGCTACAACCGGATTAAAATATGAGATTGTGGAAAGCACACCGATATTTGAACTGCCTATTGCAGAACCATTCAAATTATAAGTTCCATCATTTTTATAAGGAGCAATGATAGGAGGCAATACAACAGCTAAGCGACCTAAACCTGCAGTATTGAATGCTTCACCACTTAATGAACCTGAAGCAGTTGCGGCTAAGTTAAGTTCATTAGAATAACTTAATTTGCCACCAACAGAAATCATGTTGTTAATTCTGCTATCAACATTCATTAATACATTCAGACGTTTAAAATCATTTTTTCTGATAATACCTTGTTGAGCAGTATAGCCAACAGACAAGTAATAAGTTGTATTATCATTACCACCTGAAATATTTACGTTATGACTGTTTGAAACACCCTGACGATAAACATAATCAGACCATCTTGTATCCACCACATTACCTTTTGCATCAGTTACTGTAGCATAAGAAACAGGAGCAAGAGAACCCGGATTTGCTAATGCTAAATAATTGGTTACTGCTGAATTTTTAAACGACATGTATTGAGCAGTATTTAACAATGATGGTAAACGAGTAACACTTGCCCAGCCGAACCAACCATCGTAAGTAACTTTTGCTTTTCCTGATTTACCTTTTTTAGTTGTAATGAACACAACACCATTGGCAGCACGGCTACCATAAATAGCTGTTGCTGCTGCATCTTTCGCAATATCGATGCTTTCAATATCATTTGGATTGATACTTGCTAATGCATTACCGGCAGAGTTTGTTCCACTGTAATCTCCGGTGAATGTAGGTACACCATCAACCACCACTAAAGGGTAAGAACTTAATGAAATAGAGTTAGTACCTCTGATTCTGAAAACAGGCGGTTCATTTAAAACACCTGAAGGAGTAGTAATTTGAACACCGGTAGCTTTACCTGCTAAAGCTTGTTCAAAACTTTGAACCGGCTTTTCGGCAACTTCACTACCTTTTACAGTAGAGACACTACCTGTGGCATCTTTCTTTTTTTGTGTGCCATAACCCACTACAACTACTTCATCTAATTTTGATGAAGAGCCAATTAATTTTACTGCAAAAGTATTTTTACCTGCAACTGAAATAAATTGCTCATCCAGGCCAACATAAGAAATCTGAAGACCTCTTGTGTTTGCAGTCACTTTCACTGAAAATTTTCCGTTTGCATCAGATATAGTTGTTGCAGTCACTTTTCTATCTGCACCCAACACATTAACGGTCGCTCCAACTAATGGAGTTCCCTTTTCATCTGTAACACTTCCTGTTACAGTCCTCGCCGTTTGAGCAAATAGCTGTCCGATAAATAAAACAGCTATCACCACGAGTGTCATACATTTTCTCATGTGCGTTTAATTTTGGTTAAATAAGAATGTCTAAAATAGACAAGAAATGCTAAACAAAAGCTGTTTTCTGCAAAAAAAATTATTTAAAATTGAAAAAAGCCGCTATTTACCGCTATTGCCTGCGCCGGAAAGGCTAATTATTAAAACCGGTAATAATATCAGATTGGTTAAAGTACCCGTAACAAGCGTTAAGGAAGTAAGCCATCCCAACCCCTCTGTACTTCCAAAACTGCTGAAACAGAAAATAATAAACCCGGCAATCAATACCAAAGAAGTATAAATGATACTAATACCGGTATGCCGAATGGTTTGTATTAAAGTGGGGGCAACTTTTTTATCATAATGTGGTAGCTCCTGCTTGTAGTTCACCAAAAAACGAATGGTTACATCAATCACTATTCCAAGTGCCACACTAAATACCAACACCGTTGATGGCTTTAATGAAATACCCATCCAACCCATTACACCGGCTGTTATAACCAACGGAATGATATTGGGAATTAAGGAGCAAAACAAAATACGGAATGACCTGAATAAAAACAGCATACAAATCGCTATCAAAATAAAAGCCCAGAAAATGCTGTCTTTTAATCCGCGAATAATAAATGAAGAACCTTCTAAAAAAGTAACAGAGCTTCCCGTAAATGTTACTTTATAAGAACTATCAAAAATCTCTTTTGATTTATGCTCAAAATCATCCAACAATATCGGCAACTTAATACTGCCAATATCTTTCATGTTCACACTAATTCTTGCTATTTGTTTATTGCTGTCAACAAAACTATTCAGCATTCTTGCCATACTTAATTTAGAACTACTGTCTGCTTTGGTTTTTAAATACGGACTCATGAATGCCATTTCAACACCACTTGGTATCGCATAACTCATGCTATCATTATCGTAATAAGATTGCTTCGCAAACTTCAATCCTTCAGCCAATGACAATGGTCTGGCAGTTTCCGGTTTTGCTTCAATGTAAGCAGAGAATGCATCTATCTTCTCTAAGGTTTTGGTAGATCGTATCAATCCGTTTTTCTTTTTGGTGTCAATCAAAATTTCCAATGGCATCACTCCATCAAAATTTTTTTCGAACCATTTGAGATCGGTATAAATTTTATCTTTCTTCGGAAGATCATCCACAATAAATCCTTCGCTTTTTAATTGAAAGATGCCCATCACTGCAAATGCAGTAATGACAAGTGTTACAAACCATACCCATTTAGCATGATGAAAAGTCCATCGTTCAATTTTAATTAATATTCTTTCTAAAAATTTATTTTCTAAATAACGAATATGTTTTGTTTCAGGCGGCGGCAAATAACTTAATACAGCAGGGATAAAAATGAGTGAAATAAAAAACAGCGCAATGATATTGATACCTGATACAATACCAAACTCTTTCAACAGCTGACTCTGTGTAAATGCAAACACAGCAAAACCAATAGCCGCAGCGATATTGCAAAACAAAGTAACAATGCCCATTCTGCCCACCATATTCACCAATGCTTTGTTTTGGTCATTGGTTTCTTTATATGAAGTGTGATACTTATTTAAAAAATAAATACAATTGGGAATTCCGATTACCACAATCAATGGCGGTATCAATGCAGTAAGTAAAGTAATTTTATAGCCGCACAAAACAATGGTTCCTAAACTCCATACAACACCCATGCCTACTACCAATAAACTCATAATGGTTGTACTGAATGAACGAAAGAAAATAAATAAGGTCAATGCTTCTAATAAAAGCGATGCAATTAAAAACCAATTCAGTTCTTTTTTAATTCTGTCACCCATTGTAGTGCGCAGATAAGGCAAGCCGCTTATTTGTAATTCAATACCTGTCTGCTTTTCAAAGCCTTTCACTTCCTGAAGGATATGATTGATCAATTGAGATCTGCTTTTACTATTAATGGTATCGTTATTCAAACTCACTGCTAATAAATATGCATGCGTTTGCGGATTATATAAAATGGAACGATAGAAAGGAAAATTTTCAAATAACTTTTTAGCACTGTCTAATTCGCTTTGTGAGGAGAAGGGAGCATGAAATATTTTTTTGGGAATAAATTTTTTTTCGGCAGTATCATTTTGCAAATACACTACTTCCGGAATGCTCAATACTTCCTGAACAGCAGTTATTTTTTTTAATTGATGATGCAATGCGGCAACAGCATTAAAAATGGCAGGTGTATAAAATTGATCGGTCTCTATTCCAATCACCAAGGTATTGCCATCACCGCCGAATTTTTTTAAGAATGATTGATACGCTGCATACTTAGCATTGTCAATCGGTACTGCCCTGCTGAAATCGTAACTTAATGTTACCTGACCGGCATAATAAGCCATGAATGCAGTTACAGATAACAACAAAATCAATAATAACAATCTGAATCGCACAATAAACTGACCAAGCTTATACCACATGCCCATAGTTTTTTGGTAATACTGGTGCAAATAAACGTAAATAAACTTTTGTTGATTAATTTAGAGTGTTATTTTAACAATCGCCTCATGTCCAACATCAGTTCAGTCAAACTAAAGCAGGTCAGTTTTTTTATCCTGCTCATTCTTTTGGGTACTTTTTTGTTTCTTCAACTCAGTTCATTCTTACCGGCATTTTTAGGCGCCGTTACTTTTTATATTATCATGCGCAGGGGCATGGATTATTTAACCATTCAAAAGAAATGGAAAAAATCATCGGCTGCATTATTGCTGATGCTGTTATCTTTTATATTGGTCTTACTACCCATCGTTGGTTTTATTAATGTAGTATATTCTAAAATAAATTTTGCTATTCTGCATTCCAACGAAGTTTTAATGGCCGCAAAGAATTTTGCCAACTCCATTCAAACAAAATATCACATTGAGCTCATCAGCGATCAAAACTTACAAAAAGCAGGCAGCAGTATTGCAGAAACATTACCTCAAATTGTGGGTGCCACTTTCAATTCATTGATCACAATTGTAATGTTGTACTTTATGCTGTATTTTTTATTAGTGAATTATTTATCCTTTGAAAAATGGTTATACAAATACCTGCCCTTAAAAAAAGAAAATACAACACTGATTGGTAATGAATTAAAAACATTGGTACTCTCCAATGCATTGGGCATACCCATCACTGCTTTTTTACAAGGCCTGATTGGCGCTATCGGTTATTTAATTTTAGGTGCTGATGATATTACGTTTTGGTTTGTAGTTACCTGCATTACTGCGATGGTGCCGATGGTAGGTTCTGCATTGGCATTTGTTTCAGTTGCCATTTTATTTGCAGCAAACGGACATGAGGTAAAAGGAGTATTGATGTTATTATATGGCATTGGTGTGATGGCTGTATTAGACAGCGTTTTCAGAATTAGCATACAAAAAAAAATGGGCAACGTGCATCCGCTGATTACCACATTCGGTGTAATACTTGGTGTTAAATTATTTGGATTTATTGGCTTGGTATTCGGACCAATATTATTATCACTCTTTATTTTATTGGTGAAGATTTATATGAATGAATTTGCAGAAGAAACTTAATCACATCGCAAACCAAAAACCGATTAGTTGACAAATAATGCCCACAAATAATCCTGCATAAATTTCCTGTGTGGTATGATTGCTTACCAATAAACGACTGGTACAAACTATGCCTGTCAGTAAAGTAACAATTGTAATGGCAACACCTAAATGTGTTTGATAATAAAATGAAAATAGAATAATAGCGGTCAATGCACTGCCCATTGCAATGGCATGTAAACTGATCTTGATAAAATTATTGATGATCAATCCCAATGAAGTAGAAATAAAAATACCGAAATAAAAAAACTTCAATACTTCGGGTTGATCTTTAAAATTTCTGCTTAAATAATACATCCACCAATAAAAAAACATGGTGATTACATAAGGTATCACTCGTTCCTTCTGCGTTCTTAAAAAAATACTTTCGCTGAATTTTAAACGCCACAATAAAAAAACCGCAAACGACGGTAGAAAGGCCGTTACAAAAAAAACATTAAACACTCTTAATTTTAATTGCAAGAGATCAATACCGGAAAATTCATAAGGAAACTGATACACCAAAAACAAAAACACATAAGTTGGCATAAACAAAGGATGAAAGATATACGACAACAACTTTGCAGGAAAGCGAAGTAAAAAATGTTGTTGATATAATTCTGATGTTTGTTGCATAATTATTCCCCTTTAGGGGTAGGGGGTTTAAAGTTCTTTCCTCAATCTTGCCACCGGAATATTCAATTGCTCCCGATATTTTGCTACTGTTCTGCGTGCAATATTATATCCTTTTTCATTCAGCATATCCGTTAAATGCTCGTCGCTTAATGGTTTGCGCTTATCTTCTCCTTCAATCATATCACTTAAAATCTTTTTTACTTCACGTGTGCTTACTTCTTCGCCGCTATCAGTACTTAAACTTTCACTGAAGAAAAATTTTAATCGATAGGTTCCAAATTCGGTTTGCACAAATTTGCTGTTGGCAACACGACTCACTGTTGAAATATCCAATCCTGTTTTTTCTGCAATATCTTTTAAGATCATCGGATGCATTACCGTTTCATCGCCTGTTAAAAAAAATTCTTTTTGATGATTGATGATGGCACTCATGGTATTGATCAATGTTTCCTGCCGTTGTTTGATCATATCAATAAACCATTTGGCCGAATCTATTTTTTGTTTGATAAATAACACCGCTTCTTTTTGTCGCTTATCTTTCTTACTGCCCTTTTCATAATCTTTCAGCATATCTCTGTAACCCTCACTTACACGCAAGTCCGGCGCATTACGGGAATTTAAAGTCAATTCTAATTTGCCGCCGTTATTCAAAATAAAAAAATCGGGAACAATATAACTTTCTGCTTTATTTACTTCGCCCACATTGCCACCGGGTCTGGGATTGAGTTTAATGATTTGATGGATGACTTCTTTAATTTGTTCATCCGTTAAATCTAATCCGCGTTGAATTTTTTCGTAATGCTTTTTAATAAATTCATCGAAATATTTTTTTAAGATGATGATGGCCAGTTCAACTGCACCGCCTTCATTTTTTTTTCTTTCCAATTGTATCAGCAAACATTCTTTCAAATCTCTTGCGCCCACTCCCGGCGGATCGAATTGTTGTATTTGCTGAATCAATGCTTCAATCTCTTTTTCATCAGCAACGATATTTTGCCTGAATGCCAGATCATCTGCAATACTGCTTAATTCTCTGCGCAAATAACCATCTTCATCCAAACTACCTACTAATTGTTCGGCAATTTTAAAATTACGTTCATCCAAATCCAACATGCCCAATTGATCAATGAGCAATTCATAAAAACTGATCTCATTTTTTATCGGCACCACTTTTTTATCATCCATCTCCGGATAATTCTCATCCTTCATTTTATAATCGGCGATCTCGCCATCATCATCAGCCACATATTCGCTGATGTCTAAATTTTCATACTCATCTTCACTGCCATCCATTTCAAATTCTTCTTCTGCTGTTTCAAACTCATCCTGAATATCATCGGCATCAGTATCTTGCTTATTCTCGTCATCTAATTCCAATGCCGGATTTTCTTCCAATTCTTCTTTAATGCGTTCTTCTAAATTGGCAGTAGGCACCTGCAACAATTTCATTAGCTGAATTTGTTGCGGTGATAATTTTTGTAAAAGTTTTTGTTGTATCGTCTGACTTAAAGCCATTACTGTTTACGAATTACGATGTTGGATTTACGATATAAAACCGAAATGATTTTAAAACGTAAATTTACATACAAAAGAAAGCAAGAATAAAATGAAACAGATTTGTTTGTTTGTAAATTTATTGCTAATGTTCTCGCCGGCATCGCATGCACAGATTATAAATAAATCTTTACATACCGAAAGAAAAACAGATTCTGTAAAGTATCAAACACTTACACCATTGCCCACCAACTATTACACTGATCATTTGGGATTTATGTGCAAGCAGGAATTGAAGATGGAGAAATTTACCAAAGTACCTTTGCGCATACGTTTGGGAAGTTTGGATTATGTAAATAAAATGGAAGGAAAGAAGAATTAGTTTATACCCCAACACTTGCTTCACTCAATACTTTCTTAATCGCATTAACCATCTTTTCACCTTTCTCTTTTATTTGTTCTTCTGTCCACAATAAACTGATGGCTGTTGAAATGCAACGACTCATCACTTCATCACTTGCAGAAAAATCCTGTGCAGATAATTTTAATAAAGCTGCTTTTTGTTCAGCATTTAAATTATTCAATGTAGTGGCTTGTTGTAAATGTTGCCATTGCTTAATGTAATGCCAGTTATTGGCATACCAATAAAAATTACCGGCGAGAATATTTTGTGCTTTCATCTCTGCAACAAATGCTTTCATTAGTTCTTCGGTTGGTAAAAACCAACTTAAAAAAGTACAGCTGTCTCCACTTTCATCAGGTACTACTCTGAAACTAACTTCAGGTATTTGTTGCAACATATTTTTTAACTGTGCATAATTTTTTCTTTGAATGGATAAAAAGGTATCCAACTTTCTGATCTGTGCTAAACCAACAGCAGCATGCAATTCACTGATCCTGAAATTATATCCGATGAATGGATGTAAGTCTGCACCACGATCCGCACCTAAATGATCATGACCATGATCTGTGTATCCATCACTCTTAATATAAATATCTTTATTATTGGTCATTACCACACCACCTTCAGCACAAGTAATGGTTTTTACAAAATCAAAACTAAAAGTTCCGGCATCACCAATAGTTCCTAAATGCTTGCCTTTATAAGTGCCGCCGATACTCTGACAAGCATCTTCCAATAATATTAAGTGGTGCTCTTTACAAATATGTTGCAATGCATCCAGATCGGCCATGCTGCCGCACATGTGAACGGGCATCACACATTTTGTTTTACGAGTGATTGCATTCAATACAGCTTGCGGATTCAATGTTAATGTTTCATCTACATCTACCAATACAGGCACTGCTCCCACACTTAATACAGCTTCAAAACTTGCAACGAAAGTGAAAGATGGCATGATCACTTCATCACCGGCTCCAATATTCAACGCAGCCAATGCCGTTGTTAATGCGGCGGTGCCGCTACTTGTTAATTGCGCATGCGCAACACCAAATGTTTTACAAATTTCTTTCTCTAACTCAATGGATTTCCAAATGCCTTTACGCGGACCATCAAATCCGTAACGCATTAAGATGCCTGTTTCCAACACATCATTCACTTCTTTTCTTTCTTCATCTCCAAAAAATTCGAAGCCTGGCATATATATAAGTTTAAAAGTTGCTGGTTTAATGTTTCCGGTTACAAAAGTAGTAAATAGTCAATAGTGAATAGTAAATAATAAAAGTTAAAACAGTCGATTTTTGATAGGTTTTCTTTTACAGAGAATACAAATCGTATTTAGTATATCGTTCATCCTAAATTTGTATTATGAAACCAGTTTTATTTTATTGTTATGATGCCTATTGCGGATGGTGTTATGGATTTAGTCCGGTAATAAAAAAAATTGCAGCCGAATATCAATCTCAATTTGAAACAGAAGTATTATCCGGCGGCATGATCATCAATGAAAATAAACAACCCATTGGCGTGATGGCACCCTATATTCAAAAAGCCTACACCGTTGTTGAGGAACATACGGGCATAAAGTTTGGCAAAGATTTTCTTTGGCATATTTTTAATCCGGACTTAAGTGATTGGTTTTTGGATTCAGAGAAAGCAGCCATTGCAATGTGTATTTTTAAAGAATATTACCCGCACCGACAAGTTGAATTTGCAAGCGACTTGCAATATGCATTGAATGATGAAGGAAGGGATTTGTGTGATGATGAAGCGTATCGTCATTTATTGGAAAAATATTCCATTCAGCCTGAAGCATTTTATACAAAATTGAAAAGTGAAGAATACAAAGACAAAGCCTATTACGAATTTCAGTTGTGCAAACAATTACAGGTTACAGGATTCCCTTGCGTATTGATGCAAACAGCAGAAACAAAATTTCATTTATTGGCAAGAGGTTTTACTGATTATGAAACATTAAAAGCGAGAATAGATAATTTATTGAAAGAAATTCGTACAATTTAACTGAATTAAAAATCATTCATCTTAGCTTTTAAATCAAATTCCCCTTACTTTGCATCTCCAAAATAATGATATGGAATATACTAAATTAATATCTATCACAGGCATGAGTGGCTTGTTTGAAGTAATGGGCAGCAAAACAGATGGCGCCATCGTAAGATCACTGGAAGATAATGTTACCAAATTTGTAAGCAGTCGTGTACACAATTTCTCTCATTTAGAAAGTATTGAAGTGTATACCGAACAAGAGAATGTGAATTTGGCTGAGATATTTTTAGCCATGCAGAAAAGCACTGAAAAATTACCATCAGAAAAAGATGCCAAAGCCATCAAAGCTTATTTCAAAAAAGTGTATCCGGCAATGGATTTTGAAAGAGTATATGACAGTGACCGAAAAAAAATGATTAAATGGTTTGGTATTTTACAGGAACATAAAGTAGAGATCAAATTATCAGAAGAAGAAAACAGCGAAGAAACAGAAGCTTAAATTTCGCTTCACCATATTTAAAAGCCGCAATTAATATTGCGGCTTTTTTTATTTCACAAAACTGATGTTACTGACTTTTTTTCCATCAATCAATTGAATAAAATAAATGCCCGGATTTAAATCTGCAATGCTGATGACTTGCTGAGAAGATCCGATACCAACATCAATTTGTTTGATTAATTGTCCATTCGAAGAGCGGATCAAAATCCTTCCATTATTTATGAAGGAAGGGTAATACAAATTAATATTTGCCTGAGCAGGATTCGGATAAACTGTTAATGATTTAGTATTAACAGCTGCATTATTAATTGCCGTAATTAAAGAATTATCAATTTTAATGATTGAACTGAACACTGTATCTGTTCTGCCTGTTGCATATGATGCCACTCTGTAATAATTAACAGCAGCAGGCATTGCAGCATCAGTAACAGAATATTGATAGGCGTTTACATTGCCGTTGGTTTCAGCAATTTTAGTGAAATGAATACTATCCGCAGATCTGAATAATCCATCCGTAAAATTATTTTTTGCCCAATTGGTATTAAAATTGATTAATGCAGTTGTATTATTTGTTTTATTTCCGGAGATAGCAATAAATTGAATTTGATCATCCGTTGAAGGAATGGCATTCAAATATTTTTCTAATGAAGTATAGCCATCACTTCCAATAATATTTCCATCACTTGCATTGTTAGGATTCAATCCATTCATGTTCTCCCACCAATCCGGCATACCATCTCCGTCTGTATCTGCGGGTGCGGTTGAACTATTATAAGATGGCCAGGAGCCAACATCTTTCTGACTATCAATAATACCTGATGGATGTGTAATGCCTGTTCCTGTAACGGTGCTGTAACCTGTACCTTCAAAACTTGCAGTACCGGTTTTGGTTTCTTTAATTATTCTTTTATCAATCGTATCCCTTCTTGGCAACATGGCACCGGCACTATCTAAAATTGATGTGTATGCATCGGTTGCAGTTTGTGTTCTGATCATTGAATAATTGAATGGATTGGTTTGCTTTGCTCTTGCCATTAATGCAGTAACATTTGCATAACTATCGGGCTGAACACCTTTCGTCCAATTATCTGCTGTTACATCTGCAAAACCATCTACATAATTTCCATCAATAAAAAATTTGCCGCCCCAAACAGTATCAGGATAAATCTTTGCATCTGTTGCATAATAATAACTGGTATAATTAAAAATGCGATTTCTTTTATTTGAGTTTGAACTGGCAGTTAAACTTCCCGGAGTTGCCGGGCCGGCTTTGTAATAATTATTTACCATATTATGATTACCACCCTCACCTCCATATCCCGAATTAATATTACCCCAATTATAAATTACATTATTGCGCATGTCAACAATTTCGTTGATCGAATCACCTGTATATCTGCTTCCGCAAAATCTTGGATTACGACTGCTGTTATGTGCTAATAAATTATGATGGAAAGTTACATTTTGTCCCCCCCAAATTCCGGCATATCCATGATTACCTTTCGGATCAACAGAGTGAAATAAACTTTCACTTAAGATACACCACTGCATGGTAAAATTTTTATTATCATAAAAACTTCCTACTTCATCAATCGACCAACTCATGGAGCAATGATCAATAATGATATTACTATAAGAAACAGGCACAGAACCGTTTCCATCCATGGCATCATCAATATAAGAAGTAAGATCACCCATTCTGCTGCGGATATATCTTATGATAACATTACTTGCCAATACACGCAATGTATAATTGCTGATACAGATACCATCTCCCGGTGCGCTTTGCCCGGCAATGGTAACATTGCCATTGGTAATTTTTATTTCGCTCGTTAATTGAATTAATCCTGATACTTTAAATAATATGGTTCTTGCACCTGATAACTTAGTAAGACCATATCTTAAGCTACCCACATTGCTATCATCATTTAAGTTGGTAACATAATAAACAATGCCACCTCTGCCACCGGTAGTAAATCTTCCAAAGCCATCTGCACCCGGAAAAGCCAATTGTTGAGAATAAGCATTAATAGAATAAATACTAACAATAATAAAAGCGAATAAAATTTTTCTCATAAAAAATAAATTGTCAAAAAAAGACCCAACCCAAAAGGGCCGGGTCGGATATTTGCTATATAAAAAAGCAAATACTTATTATTAATTTTTTTCTTGCAGTTCTTCTGCTTGTTTTTTCTTTTTCTCTCTGGCTTTCTTTATTCCATAACCAACTCCTCCTGCAATGAGTAAACTTAATCCACCATCCACCGGTGCATCCACTGGAGGTGTAGGTTGTGCCAGTAATGGTAATACAGGTATTAAAAAGCAGATCGTCAGTAATGTTATATTGATGAGTTTATTTTTCATGTTGATTATTTTTTGTGTCTTGAATCTTGTTTCGCTTGTCATCCTGAGGCGCTCGAAGGGTGATATTTAATTGTCAGGCTTCGAAAGCCTCAGCCTGACATCAATGATTAATTCTTTACTGCTTTTAATACCGGTAATGCATTGCCATCTCCACTTAGTTTGATGAAATAATGACCTGTTGCTGTATTACCTGCGTTGATTTGATGAGTGCTGCCCTTCAGTACACTATTGATTTGTCCTGTTTGCATCACTCTTCCTCCACCATCAATCACCTGCCATTGCAATTGATTGTAATTATTCTTGCTGTATAATGTGAAATTGTTTCCTGTTGATGGATTGTTTAGTAAGATCACAGGCAGGGTGCTGTTGTCGTTGATGATGCTTGCAACCTGTTTGGCATTCATCACTACTGAAAATCTTGTACTGCTTTGTGATTTCAGATCTGCTGTTGTAATGAAATTGTAATTGCTCGTATTATCATCAATCAATGTATAGGTACCTGTATAACTATCATACAAATAAGCTTTGTTACCATTGGCAATCGGTGATTGCAATTGAATACCTATTTGATAAGTGCCTTCTGTCATATTCTTAATACCTAACTGTACTGTTCTGTTCTCATCGCTGCTGTTTTTTAATTCGCTGCCATGAAAAATAGAATACTGCGTTTTATCATTTCCGATTACTGATAAATCCGGACCTGTTGCTCTGCCTAAATCGTATGCATCATATTTTCCATCAAAATTATCTGTTGCTGCAAAACCACCTCCCCATCTTAAGACTACTTCATCTGCGTATTGATCTCCTTGTTTTGATAAAGAAAGTTTGATGATACTTTTATTGCTGGATGTTTGAACACCCATTAAACTTGCTGCAGGGGCACTGGATGTTTTAGCTGCTTCTGTTACAGATAAACTGGCTGC
>CAIRTF010000151.1 GCA_903881425.1 uncultured Chitinophagaceae bacterium
GGTGCATACTCGATTGTGCCGGTATAATAATTTCCATTCGGTGCACCTACGCCAATACCTTTTATTCTGCCGATGCCACCTGCTTTTTCAATTAATTGAGAAAGGCTTTCGTGTAATTCATCAATAAATGTTTCTATCTCAGTATGTTTTTTAGTTGACATCTCACTGGAGAATAAAACATTACCCACTCTGTCAACGATACCGAATTTTGTTCCGGTACCGCCAATATCAATTCCGATAACTAATTGCTCCAAAGATGTTTTTGCTTTTGCCATAACTGAAATATTAATAATTTGAATTTGTATTAATGTCCACCACTAACTTTCACATCATAATCAATCCCCTGTGCTTTTAAAATATTTTTACATCTGATAGCATAAAAAGCTAAATAAGCAAAACAGGCAACACCCACCACATAACTATATTGAATACCTAAAATTTTATCGGATGCAACCCATCCTTGCAGCACGCTAATGAATCCACCACCCATGATCATCATAATCAATAAACTGCTTCCTTGATTGGTATGTTTACCCAATCCTGCAACTGCCAATGTAAAAATGCAAGGCCATAAAGTGCTGCAGAATAATCCAACGCTTATAAATGCAAATGCACTTACCATACCACTTGTAAGCATTCCTATAATTAATGCAGTAATACCCATTGCAGAAAATATCAATAACATTCTTGCCGGATTTCCTTTGCTTAACACATCACCAATAATCATTGCAACAATAACAAATGCATATACATAAAATTGAGAGATATCATGTTGTGCAATAGTATTTACAATTAAAAAAACAGCAAAAGCTAAATAGGGCATTACAAAGTTTAAAATTTTCTGTTTAGCGGCACTAACACCGAATGCACCAACGGAAGATGTCCATCTTCCAATCATCAAACTTGCCCAATATAATGATACAAAAGGAGCGATCTTATCTGTTTCTATATGAAGATGCTGACGCATATATTCCGGTAAATTACTTGCTGTAGCAACTTCTACACCAACATAAACGAAAATTCCGATCATGCCCATCCATAATTGCGGATATTGAAAAACAGAAGGTTTGTGTAATACTTTACTATCATTTTCTGCTTCTTCAACAGCTACATGCTCTAAATCAATCTTATTAGGAACAGAAGAAAATTTAAAGAATATGGCAACAGCAATAAATGCCAAACCTAATATCAGGTAGGGAATTTTTACACTCTCGATACTTGCTACAGTTGAACCAGAACTAACACTTCCAAAGATGGCAATACTAACTAATAGTGGCCCTACAGTTGTTCCAAAATTATTAATACCACCTGCCATACTTAAACGTTGGGAACCTGTTTTAGGATCACCCATTACAATGGCTAATGGATTGGCTGCAATTTGCTGTAAAGAGAAACCGAGCGCAACAATAAATAATGCAGAAAGCATTAATGTGAATGAGGCATTATTGGCAGCCGGATAAAATAATAATGTACCAATGGCCGAAATGATTAAACCTACAGCAATACCATTTTTATAACCGATTCTGTTTAAGATATCACCGCCAATTAATTTAGAAATACCAAAATAAATTAAAGAGCCAACGGTATAAGCGATATAAAATGCAAATGAAACTAACTGACTTTGTAATTGAGATAAATTAAATGCTTTTTTGAAAACCGGAATTAATATATCATTACTCGCTGCTACAAAACCCCAAAAGAAAAAAACAGTAATTAGGGTTCCGAATTGTGACCATTTAGTTTGTTGGCTCATGGCAATCGTTTTTGGTTAATTTTAAATTATGGTGTAAAATAAAAAGAAATTGATGAGTAAAAAATTTTAAAACATTATTTGTCATAAAAGATTTTACCATTAACTTGACACATAATTAGAAATCGTTCCAAATGGAAATCATTCATATCAGTGCAGAATGTTATCCTGTAGCTAAAGCAGGTGGCTTGGGTGATGTTGTTGGTGCATTGCCAAAATATCAAAATAAAGCAGGTCATGTTGCTAAAGTGGTGATGCCCATGTATCGCACCAAATTCTTATATGCCAATGAATTTGATGTTGATTTTAAGGGCAGCGCTTATTTGGGCAATTGGAATTTTGAATACACCGTTATTAAGGAAAAGCATAATAAGCTTGGCTTTGATTTATATTTATTAGACATCAACGGATTGCTGGATAGAGAAAAAGTGTATGGATATGATGATGATACTGATCGCTTTACTGCATTTCAAATTGCAGTGGTTGATTGGATGAGTCATTGGGAACATCAACCCGATATTGTTCATTGTCATGATCATCAGGCCGGATTAATACCTTTTATGATGCAATACTGTTATGCATATAAAAAATTAGCATCTGTTCGATCTGTCTTTACCATTCACAATGGCCAATATCAAGGTTGGATGGGATGGGATAAGAAAAATTTAATTCCTGCATTTGATGATTGGAAATGGGGTATGTTGGATTGGAAAGATAATATCAATCCAATGGCAAGCGCTGTTAAATGTGCATGGAAAGTAACCACTGTTAGTTGGAGTTATATGAATGAATTGAAATACAACAGTAATGGATTGGAAGATTTGTTTGAATACGAAAAGGGAAAATGTTCCGGCATATTAAATGGTATTGATAATGAAGTTTGGGATGCCTCAACGGATACTTATATCAATCATAATTTTTCAGTAAGAACAGTTACAGCAGGCAAAGAAAAAAATAAACAAGATTTGTGTGCACAATTTAATTTAGATGCTACTAAGCCTTTATTTGTTTTTATTGGTAGATTAGTGGGAGAGAAAGCGGCTGATATTTTACCTGATGCAATCATGGCTGCATTATACAGCATGAAAGATGAGTTAAGTTTTTTAATATTGGGTAGCGGTGATTCGCATGTAGAATGGCAATTGAATAGCATGAATGGAAATTTTCCCGGAGCTTATCATTCGGTGATTGGTTATAATGAACAGTTATCACATCAAATGTATGCAGGAGCAGATTTTTTATTGATGCCAAGTAGAGTAGAACCATGTGGATTGAATCAAATGTATGCAATGAGATACGGCACTGTTCCTATAGTTAGAAGCACAGGCGGATTGCAAGATACGGTTGTTGATATGGGTGATTGGGAAGGATTTGGTATTCGATTCAATCAAGCAAGTGTTGGTGATATTCATTATTCAATCGGCAGAGCAGTAAATGTTTATGAAGATAAAAAACAAATGTCGATGATGCGTAAACACATGATGAAGATCGATCACAGTTGGGAATCAGTTGTAGATAATTATATTCAATTATATAACTCTTTAAAATAAGCGCTCCATATGATGACATTATCCAAATCAGTTATCGCTGTTATTTTAGGCGGCGGTGCAGGAACAAGATTATATCCTTTAACAGCATCTCGTTCTAAACCTGCAGTACCTATTGCAGGCAAATATCGTTTAGTAGATATTCCCATTAGTAATTGTATCAATTCAAATATCAACAGAATGTTTGTGTTAACACAATTCAATTCTGCTTCATTAAATAAACATATCAAGAATACTTATCACTTCAGTGCATTTAGTACAGGCTTTGTTGATATTTTGGCAGCGGAACAAACACCGGATAATCCGGGTTGGTTTCAGGGAACGGCAGATGCAGTTCGTCAATCATTACGTCATATTTCTAATTTGGAATTTGAATATATTTTAATTCTTAGAGA
>CAIRTF010000152.1 GCA_903881425.1 uncultured Chitinophagaceae bacterium
TGAAATTTGAAATAGAACTCGATAATGAAATAATGAAAACAATTGTAGTTCTATGTGGTGGCGACCCAAACAAAGCATCTAACCTATGGAATTCAACTTAAAGGTTTCGAACACTTGTGGTTGCTGAACTTGTAAAAGATGTCCAGCCTGCATTCACTCCGCCACTTCCATTATATGCTCCATTATCAAGGGATTCATTATATGTATAAGCATTATATCCTGATCCATATAATGTTGACAATGCACTTGCACTGATTGTTGTTGAACTTGATAGCGGAAATCCAATCATTCTCCAATGTGTATTATTAGCAATATATCGTTGAACGGTTACATTTGATATTCCACTTAATGTACCTGCAACTGTTTGTATTGAACCGGAACCTGTAGCATCTGATTGAATAGTTAAGGGTTGACCATTGAAGTTAACCGAACCACCACTTGCAACAACTAACGAAGCTCCGGGAGCAATACTACTTACGCCAGTCCCACCAGTATTAACAGTTAAAGCATTTGCGCCGGTATTTAATGTTCCTGTAGTTACAACAATATTTCCCGCAGAAGTTCCATTAGGTGCAATGGTTAATGGATTTGTTAGAGTATACGTATTACCGCTTCCAATATTAATTGTCAAATTCATTAAAGTTGTTAGTTGGGTTGGATTGGGTATTGCAGCAGCGCTACTATTTAATGTTATGCTTCCGGTAGCAGGCACTAAGGTACCCAAACCTGTAAATGTAGCAGAACCTGTACCATTTCCTGTATAAATATCCGAGCCGGTAAAAAATCCTGCACTACTTACAGGGTTACTTAATATTAATGTTTTTGTATTTAATGCAAAAATACCGCCACTGTTTAATGTAAGAGTTCCTGTAATTGAAACAGTTCCACCGCCTATTTCACAGATATTATTATAACCTGAAGCAGCAGCTGACTGATTAACTACAAGGTTACCAATTGTAAGTATATAACCAGTAGTTGCGGTAATCTTTATTAGCTTATTTCCGGTTAAAGTAATTGAGCCGGATCCGGAATGTGTTCCACCGGTAGTTGATGATAAAACGGTACTGTTTGTTTTTGAAAGGGTTAAAACAAAGCCTGCATCATTTAAAGTTCCATTTAAAACTAAACTACTTGCTGCTGTAGCTCCTGTAAGTGTAACTGTAAATCCTGCACCAATTGTAACAACATCTGCCGAACCGGTTGGCGCTGTACCACCCCAGGTTGCAGCATCACTCCAATTACCACTTTGTGTAGCTGTTAGTGTTGCCGCAGATAAGTTTATAGATAATAAAACAAACAGAGAGAGTAAAACTCTTTTCATATAACAATATTTAGGTTAACAATCGTGGTATAAATCTCATTACTTTTAAAATCAATTTCGCTGTATCGAAAAAGTATTTTCACGCAATCGATGCCGAAATCGATTGCGTTCATGCTATCATCGGGTCATATTAAAAATAATAAGGCTTCTGTAAAAAGTATTGATCGATACTTTCCATGTTCTTTTATCCTTTGAATAAAAAAAGGAAGACCCTGCTATAGTTTATATTTTGTAAGCTCTTTTCTTCGTAATTCCTTGCTACCTTCTTATTGTATGATTGCTGTTTTGTTCGAAGCCTTACGAACAACATCAAAAGAAACCTGATAGAATATATGAATGAGGTAATAAGCAAATAACTACTAATCCAACATCATCTCCTTCCCGATTCCTTCGGGACTGCTTCGAGACCGGTTTTGGATTTGTATTTAAAATCCGGAATACATCCAAAAGCAAACCGGAATCGGATACGCATGATTACTTGTTTTTTCATTCATCACATAAACCGCAAAAACAATTAAACTCTTGCGTGTTTTTGCTAACTTGGCTGTTCAATTTTTTGTATGCAAAAAATATTATTCGCCGCTTGCCTTTTGTTGTCATCATTACAAGTTGATGCACAAAACTTCTTTCAACAGAACAAACAATCAAAACATTGGGTGGACAGTACTTTCCGAAAACTGAACAAAAAACAAAAGATCGCTCAGTTAATGATTATTCGTGCATACAGCAATGGTACGCAAGAACAAATTGATGGTGTTACTAAATTGATCAAAGATTATAATATTGGCGGCTTATGTTTTTTTCAGGGCGGGCCTGTTCGTCAAGCTATGATGACAAACTTTTATCAAAGCATTGCCCAAACACCATTAATGATTTGCATTGACGGCGAATGGGGACTGGGTATGCGTTTGGACAGCGTGATCAATTTTCCGCGTCAATTAATGATGGGCGCTGTACAAGATGCGCAATTGGTATATCAATTCGGTAAAGCAGTGGGTGCACAATGCAAAAGAATTGGTGTGCAGGTAAATTATGCGCCGGATATTGATGTAAATAATAATCCGGCTAATCCGGTTATTAATGACAGAAGTTTTGGAGAAGATAAATACAAAGTGGCTTTATACGGAACTGAGTATATGAAAGGTATGCAGGAAGTAAATGTGATGGCCTGTGCCAAACATTTTCCCGGTCATGGTGATGTGGCAGTAGATAGTCATTTAGATCTTCCTGTAATTAATAAAACAAGAGCGCAATTAGATTCATTGGAATTATATCCTTTCAAACAATTAATTAATGCAGGCATTGGCAGTGTAATGATGGCGCATTTATATGTTCCTGCTATTGATACCATTTCAAATCAGCCTACTTCTTTATCACAAAAAGCAGTAACCGGTTTATTGCGTGATGAATTGAATTTTAAAGGCATCACTTTTACTGATGCATTAGAAATGAAAGGTGTTGCCAAATATTATCCTGCCGGTGATGCTTCTTTACAATCATTGATTGCCGGAAATGATATGTTGTGTTTGCCGGGAGATATTCCGGGAAGTATTGATAAAATTTTAAAAGCCATCAAACACAAACAACTCAAATGGAAAGACATCAATGCAAGAGTAAAAAAAGTTTTATTGGCAAAATATAATTTAGGATTAAATCACATCACTCCTATTGAAACAGAAAATATTGTTGCTGATTTAAATGTGCAAACAAGAAAGATAGATACACTATTATCTAAGAATGCCATCACTTTATTACATCAAAATAATCTATCTATTCTCCCGTTACAAAAAGAAAAAAAGATCGCTTATGTATTGATCGGATCTGCAAAAGAAAATGTGATTGCTGCTAAAATGAGAACAGCCTACAATGCAGATGTGTATTTGTTTGGCGGCAAAGCGGCTATCGGTAATCAGGTAATGGATGATCTGCACAAAATTATTCCGACAGACAAAAGTGATAGTGCGGGTGCAGATAAACTCATTCAATCACTCAAAGAAAAAAATTACGATGTCATTATTATTGGCTTGCATAATTATAGCAGAAGGCCTGCCAATAATTATGGCATCAGCAACGCCTCTGTTTATTTAATGAATGAATTACAAAAAAATAATAACAGCATCACATTGGATTTTGGCAATCCTTATGCGATTAAAAATTTCTGTAATGCACCTAATCTGTTGGCTTGTTACGAAGATGATGATATCACTCAGAACACTGTTGCAGATTGGCTTTCAGGCAAAACACAAGCCAAAGGAAAATTATCGGTTACTATTTGCGAGCATTTGCATTTCGGGGATGGTATTATGTACAATAATTATTTTCCTGTAACCAATCCCGAATCAGTTGGTGTTAGTACTGATAAATTAAATAAGATAGAAACCATTGCCAACGAAGCCATTGCCAAAGGTGCATTTCCGGGTTGCGTTGTGTTGGCTGCAAAAGATGGAAAAGTTATTTATCACAAAGCATTTGGTTATACAACTATGAATAAAGATGAATCAGTAAATAAAGAAACTGTGTATGATCTGGCATCTGTTACAAAAATTTCTGCCACCACAGTTTCGGTGATGAAATTATATGAAGAAGGAAAAATTGATATTGATAAAACATTGGGTGATTATTTAAGTTGGACAGTTGGTACCAATAAAGCGCCTTTGAAGTTGAGAGATATTTTATTGCATCAGGCAGGATTAAATCCATTCATTCCTTTTTATCGTGAAGTGATTGATACAGCAAGCGGAGAACCTAAATGGACTATCTTTTCTAAAACAAAAGATGCACAACATCAATTCCGTGCTGCAGAAAATTTATATGTGCGCAATGATTGGGAAGATACTTTATACAAACGCATTGTACAAAGTAAACTCACAGCCCCCAATCATTATGTTTACAGCGATAATGATTTTATCTTTTTAGGAAAAATTGTAGAGGCCGTTAGTGGCAAACCATTGAATGAATATGCCAGAGATAATTTTTATGCACCCATGCAAATGGTAACCACTACTTTTCTTCCGAGAGAAAAAATGCCTTTAGAAAATATTGCGCCAACAGAAATGGAAAAACATTTTCGTCAGCAATTAATTTGGGGCGATGTGCATGATGAGGGCTCCGCTATGTTTGGTGGTGTTGCCGGACATGCAGGTTTATTCAGCAATGCATACGATCTGGCTCAGCTCTATCAAATGTTACTGAATGGTGGCGAATTGAATGGTCAGCGTTTTTTAAAGAAAGAAACCGTTGATTATTTTACTGCTTACAATAGTACTGTCAGCAGAAGAGGTTTAGGTTTTGATAAACCCGAAAAAGATAATGCCACTTCCAAATCGCCTTATCCATCCAGATCTGCATCACCTGAAACCTTTGGCCATACAGGATTTACGGGCACTTGTGTTTGGGTAGACCCCAAATATCATTTGGTGTACATTTTCTTATCTAATCGTGTAAACCCAACAAGAGATAACAATAAATTAAGTTCATTGAATGTTCGTCCAAACATTCAGGAAGCCATTTATAATGCGATTTCAGATAAATAAATAATTAGCACTTTTTATCCATCGCTAAATTGTATCTTCATTCATACAAATAATCATCAATATGAAATCAATCGTTCGTGTTTCTTTGTTATTATTCATTGCCGCATCATTAATTACTTCCTGCTCCAATAAAGCGCCTAAGGAAGCAAAATATATTCCTAAAGATGCTTCTTTTGTTTTTGTGTTCGATCCAAAATCAATGGAAGACAAATTGGAAAAAGGAAATATCCATATTGATAGTTCTATCGATAAGATTTTAGGACATATCACTTTTGACAGTGCCGGTAAATCTGCTTTGGATAAAATAAAAAATGCTGGTGTTGACTGGACTGATAAATATTTTGTGTTCATCTCACAAAAATCTGTTGCAGGCGGACAATCCACCACAGTGAATGTTTTAGGCAATTTGAAAGATTCGGCTAAGCTGGTTGCATTTTTAAAAGACCATGAAGCAACAAAAGGACAAACCATTCACAGAGAAAAAAATTATTCTTATATCTCGGCAAGCGATATGCATTCTATTTCTTGGAATGATAAAGTAGCAATTGCAACTTTTTATTATTACAAAGAATCATTGCTGCCAAAACATGACAGCATTACGCATGTATATTATCAAAATAACAGCGTGAACAAAGAAGAAGAAATTAAAAAAGAAGTGAATCGTTTTTACACGCAAAAAGAAGATGAGTCATTGGCTTCACAAAAACCATTTACCGAAATGTTTAAAGAAAAAGCAGATGGGTACCTATTCACTTCAAGCAATGCTGCAATCAATTCTTTAAGCATGATGCCAATTCAATTACCTAAATTGGAAGATTTATTGAAAGATAATTACAGCGCTTCTACTTTTAATTTCGAAGATGGTCAAATTGTTTTCAAAAGCAGCTCTTATACGAATAAATTAATGAGTGCCATCTTTAATAAATACGCCGGACCAACAGTGAACATGTCGATGATTGAAAATTATCCATCACAAAATATCAATGGCATTGTGTTAGCTTCTTTTAATCCCGAAATTTTCGGTGCCTTCTTAAAACAATTGGAAGTAGAAAGTATGGCAGATCTGTTTTTGCAAAAGATGAATATTACCAGTGCCGATTTGTATAAATGCTTAAAAGGAGATATTGCTGTGGTATTTTCTGATATCAGTGCCGGAGATAATTCACTTATGCCAAAAGCAAAACTTATTTTCAATGCAACCGTTGGCGATAAAACAAGTTTCACCAAGTTGATGGATAAAGCAGTAGAGAGCGGTTTCTTAGTAAAAGAATCTAATGTTTATAAAGGCGGAGAAATGATTAAAGCAACGGGTATGTATTTGCATGCAGATGATAAGAATATCATTCTGGCAAGCGATTCAGCTACATATAATCAATATGTTACCAAAACTTCCAAAGCGAATATCAGTGCGGATGTTGCCGCAGCATTAAAAGGGAAGTCAACCGCATTTTATTTGAATATCGAAAGTTTATTTAATGGCTTTTCTAATTCTGTTCATGGAAACGATACAGCCTGGTTTAACCATGCAAAAGGTTTATTTAAAGACGCCATTGCTACTTCAACCAATTTTGATGGTGCCAAAACTACTGCAGAATTTAAAGTACGCATGAAGGATGAAAAACAAAATAGTTTGGTAAGTATTGCTAAAGTGGCATTGGCCATTAATGATCTTGAAAAGAAAAACAATCCGATCATTACCGATTCAATACATCACTAAAAAATATTAAAAAATCCTGCTGAATCAGCAGGATTTTTTCTTTCTGCAATCCTTATTTTTGAAAGATGCAAATTGAATTAAAACAGCTTGTTCCTATTCCGTTAAAAGATAAATTATTACAACGTGTATCTGATATATGGAATACGAATGTTTCATTTTCATCAGATCAACAGATAAAGATCAAAGCTCCCAGCGGTTCGGGCAAAACAACCTTTATTCATACATTATATAAACTTCGTTACGATTATGCAGGCGATGTTTTGTATAATGGCATCAACATAAAAAATATAACGGATGATGATTTAGCAAATATTCGTAAACAAAAAATTAGTATCATTTTTCAGGATCTGAGATTGTTTCCTAATTTAACTGCCGGAGAAAATATTGAACTGAACAGGGTGTTACAATATCCGTTTCACGAAAAAGAAAAGATCACTGAAATGGCTGAAAAGCTTGGCGTGACAAGCATTTTAAACCAACGTGCCGGCTTATGCAGTTATGGCGAACAACAACGCATTGCTATTATTCGTGCATTGATGCAACCTTTTGAATTATTATTGATGGATGAACCTTTCAGTCATTTAGATCAGAAAAATATACATAAAGCAACTGCATTGATACAGGAAGAATGCAGTAAAAGAAAAGCAGGATTTATTTTAACTGATTTGGATGATGATGAACATTTTAAATATTCACAAACATTAAACTTGTGAATAATGAATAGGCAATAAAACCATTCACCATTCACCATTCACGGATATGCTGAACAAGCTTTTAAAAAAAATAATTAAAACCGCTTCCGGTCGTACAAGATTTGTGATGGCAGTGATGGGCTTGTCTGTTGCCATGGTATTGATATTGTCTGCTGTGCAGATTCAAGTAAATTATAACGATCTCTTACACAGTAAAACCAATCAAGATAGTATTGCCAATTTTTTAGTACTGAATAAATCCATAACCAACAGCACTAAAAATTCTACCTTAAGTAATGAGAATATTGCTCAATTAAAAAAGCAATCTTTTGTAGATGAGGTTGGAATACTTACGCCAAGCCGTTTTAAAGCATCTGTAGAAAGTTACAGCGATCGATTTCCTTTTTCAACGGATATTTCTTTTGAAAGTGTTCCATCTTCATTCATTGATGTAAACAATGCCAATTGGAAATGGGATGAGAACAGTAATTATATTCCCATCATTGCACCAAATATGTTTTTGGATTTTTATAATTTTCAATTCTCTTTATCGCAAAATTTACCGCAGCTAACACAGGATATTGTTAAAATCATCATATTTAAATTAAATATTCATACAGCAAAAGGTACCATTAGCTTTAATGCCAAGATTGTTGGTTTCAGTGATCGCATCACTTCATTATTGGTGCCGCAGGAATTTATGGATTGGGCTAATCAAAGATATAATGTAGGTCAGCAGGCACAACCATCCAGAGTTATCATCAGAACAAAAGATCCCGGTAATCCTGCGCTGGTGAAGTATTTGCAGGAAAATGGTTTGGTAACCGATGCCGACAAAACAAGATTCAGTAAGTATCGTCAAATAGTGAATGCAGTGGTAAACATCAGTTGGATCACCGGTGCGGTAATGTTGGTATTTGCTTTACTCATCTTCACGTTATTCATTCAATTAACCATCGCTTCTTGTAAGGAAGAAATTCAATTGCTTATTACATTAGGTGCTTCACCAAAACAATTGCAAAGATTTTTAATGAAGCAATTCTTTCCTTCCAATATCATTATCATACTCATTTCATTAATGGCCATTAGTGGCTTACAATACCTCGCTTATCAATTTCTGAAAGAACAAAATATCTTTCTCCATTCACTCATCTCTTATTATACTTTATTGGTAGGCGTGATTATTTTATTTGCTTTATGGTTTGTTAATATACTTACCATCCGCAAATACATTGCAGTGAAGGATTAATAGTTTACAAAGAACAGAGAACTGTTGTTAGATGATAGTTGACGGAATTTCATAATTTTAAATAAAATTATTTATGACAGGCTATAAGACATTACTTGCCTGACAGAAAGCCATGCAACTGGTAAAAGATATATATACATTTACTAAGCATTATCCAAAAGAGGAATTATTTGCATTAACTGCTCAAACAAGAAGAGCTGTTGTATCAATTCCTGCAAATATTGCAGAAGATTGCGGCAGAAGAACAAAAAAAGATACTCTTCAATTCTTTTACATTTCCAGAGGTTCGTTATACGAATTAGAAACTCATTTAAATATCGCAGCAATGATTGAAATTATGCAGGAAAATGAATTCAATAAATTGTCTATACAATTGGATGAATGTCTTAAAATATTAAATGGGCTTATCAGAAGATATGAATCCAATATAGATTTAAAATGATTCATTGTTTAATACTCTATAAATACGAACTTTATAAATATTATGTCAATCGTGACGCGTCATCAGTTATCTGTCATCTGTTATCTAACAACTTTTCTCTGTTATCTGTCATCTTATTCTCAAAGCACCATTCAACCCATCGGTTACTGGAGTGAACATTTAAATTATCAAAATACTATTCAGGTAGTAAAAGGTGATAAAATATATTGTGCTACCGCATCTGCTTTATTTAGCATTGATGCCAACAATGAAGCACAACGATATAATAAAATAACAGGATTGAATGAAATAGGTGTTAGCTGCATTGCCTGGGATGACGCTACTGCACAATTGGTGATCGCTTATACTAATAGTAATGTAGATATATTGAATAACAGTTTGGTCAATAATATTGGTGATATTAAACGAAGCAGCATTAGTGGTGACAAACAATTGTATAATATTTTTTGCAAGAACGGCCTTGCCTATTTATGTAGCGGATTGGGTGTAATTGTTGCCGACTTAAATAAGTTCGAGATCAAAGACACTTGGTTTATTGGCAACACCGGCAATCAGGTAAAAGTAAATGGCTTTACTACTGATGGCAATTACTTTTATGCCGCAACAGATGAAGGATTAAAACGGGCCAGTATCAGTGCAAACAACCTGGCCAATTATATCAATTGGAGCAACCTCAGCGGTAGCAATGGTTTGAGTGCAGGTGTATCAAAAAATATTATTTATACAAACAATAAAGTGATCGCTCAAAAAAATGATTCTTTATTCATCTTAAATAATAATAATTGGAATCTATTGTATGCCGATACTGCCTGGCCCATTGTAAACATCAATGCCTCATCCAATAAAATTTTAGTTTGCCAAAGAACTGCATCGGGTAACAGCAGAGTAATACAATTAAATACCAATGGAACAATTGAAAAAGTTTTATTGAAGCCATCTATTATTTCATTTCCTAAATCTGCCTTATCAGATGGTACGGATATTTGGGTGGCAGATTATTTTGGAGGCTTATCAAAAAATGCAACACAACAATTTATTCCCAACGGACCATTAGGTACTGCAGATGGTGATTTGATCTTTACTAATAATAATTTATATGCCGCCGCCGGAAGTGTAGATGAATCCTGGAATTATTTGTACAACAGAAATGGCATTTATAATTTTATTGATCGTTCATGGAATGATATAGGATATTATAATACCAATGCATTAGATTCTGTTTTAGATTTTATTGCATTGGCCGCTGACCCCCGTGATGGCAGCATTTGGGCAGGAAGTTATGGTGGAGGATTGGTGAACATGAATAACAATGCAATTAAAATTTATAAACAAAAATATTTGCAAGCTGCAGCAGGTGATGTTACAAGTTATCGGGTAAGTGGTTTAGCTTTCGATCAAAATAATAATTTATGGATCAGTAATTATGCAGCACCACAGGATTTGAAAGTGATGAAAGTTGATGGAACATTCAAATCATTTTCTATTCCATTCACACATTTTGAAAATGCATTAAGTCAGATTGTTGTTGATGATGCCAATCAAATTTGGATGGTAAGTCCGCGTGGCAATGGTGTGTTTTGTTATAATTACGGAAACAATATTGATATTACAACAGATGATCAATGGAAATATTTTCAAACAGGAATTGGTCATGGTAATTTGCCCGGCAACAATGTGTATTGCATTGCAAAAGATAAAAATAGTTTTATTTGGATTGGTACCGATAATGGTATTGCAGTGGTGCAATGCGCTACGAATATCTTTCAACAAAATTGCGATGCCGTTTTACCCGTTGTGCAACAAGATCAATTTAGTGGCTATTTATTTTTTGGTCAGCAAGTGCAATGTATTGCAGTAGATGGTGCCAACAGAAAATGGGTAGGAACAAAAAATGGAGTATGGTTAATTTCTCCTGAAGGCGATAAGATCATTTATAATTTCACGGAGAACAATTCCCCATTATTAAATAATGATGTTAAAAAAATTGCCATCGATCCGATAACAGGCGAAGTATTCATTTCAACATTCAGCGGTATTTGCAGTTTCAGAAGTACGGCAACAGAAGCAACAGAAACTGCAAGCAAAGTATTAGTATTTCCCAATCCTGTGCCACCTCATTATAATGGCACCATTGCCATTCGCGGATTAGCAGATAATTCGTTGGTAAAAATTGCTGAGTTAAACGGAAGACTAGTGTATCAAACAAGATCATTAGGCGGACAAGCCATTTGGAATGGAAAAAATTATAAAGGCGAAACCATTGCCGGTGGGGTTTATTTGGTGATGGTTCGCAATGATGACGGAACAGAAAAGATAGTAACGAAGATTGTGATGGTGGGTAGTAAATGATCAATGAAATGCTGTCCTGACAAGAACTTTCCCACAGTCCAAAAATTAATCTTTCAAAAAACTTACGGCTTCTTACATTTGCACAATTTGTATAAAATGAGCAAAGCACTTTCTTCCAACGAATCGATCCCCTCTTCCAGAAAAAAAATCATTGTATTAGGCAGTGGTCCTAATAGAATTGGTCAGGGTATTGAGTTTGATTATTGTTGTGTACATGGTTTATTAGCTATTAAAGAATGTGGTTATGAAGCCATCATGGTAAACTGTAATCCCGAAACCGTTTCTACTGATTTTGATATGGCCGATAAATTGTATTTCGAGCCGGTATATTGGGAACATTTATGGGAGATCATTGAATTGGAAAAACCGGAGGGTGTGATTGTGCAATTAGGCGGACAAACCGCGTTGAAATTATCTAAGCGTTTACACGAAAAAGGAATAAAGATCATCGGTACATCTTATGATAACATGGACATTGCAGAAGACAGAGGACGCTTCAGTGATCGTTTAAAAGAACTTGGCATTCCTTATCCTGAATATGGAACTGCATTTACTGCTGATGAAGCCATTGAAGTAGCGAATAAAGTTGGCTATCCTGTTTTGGTTAGACCCAGTTATGTGTTGGGCGGACAAAGAATGCGAATAGTAATAAATGATGATGAAGTGGAGAAAGCAGTAGTGAGTTTATTGAAACATATTCCTGATAATAAAATTTTGATTGATCATTTTTTAGATCGCTGTCAGGAAGCAGAAGTAGATGCGATTTTTGACGGTGAGAATTTTCATGTGATGGGTGTGATGGAACATATTGAACCGGCAGGTATTCATAGTGGTGATAGCAATGCGGTATTACCTGCATTCAACTTAACACCATTGATCGTTGAAACAATGGAACATTACGGCGAAAAAATTGCAAGAGCATTAAACATCAAAGGATTGATCAATATTCAATTTGCTATTAAAGATGGTAAAGTGTATGTGATAGAAGCGAATCCCAGAGCGTCTCGCACAACGCCATTCATTGCAAAAGCGTATGGTATTCCTTATTTGAATATTGCCACCAAAGTAATGTTGGGTGCTGCTAAGCTGACTGATTTTGTGATGGAGAAAAAACTAAATGGTTATGCTATTAAAGAACCTGTTTTTAGTTTTGATAA
>CAIRTF010000153.1 GCA_903881425.1 uncultured Chitinophagaceae bacterium
CCAACAAGTGCGATGAGCTCTTTTAAGTAGTCATTGTATTTTTGATTTGAAATCTTTGGACAAATAAAGGTATCGGGTGCTAATGATTGCCAGTTGGGGTGCCATTTATTAAGCATCTTTTCGAGTGGCCCAAAAAGAGGCACCATGTATTCAACCGCTGTTTTTACGCGCTTATTTCTGATAATAAAGCTGCTTGAGTGACTAGTGCGTTCAATGTGTTTGATTTGTATATGTTGTAGATCTATATAAGCTAGTCCGGAGTAGATAGAAAACAGAAATAAATCTTTTGATTTATGTAAATAAGTCTTGTTTGGTTCAAACAATTCTAATTGTTCAATTTCTTGTTGGTTAAGTATTTCGATATCTGTGTCCTTGAAAGTGATTTTTTTATCTGCAAAAGCATTACGAGAAGTCCATCTATTATTGAGCCCTATCTTATAAATCTTTCTAAATATTTGGAGCAGTTTCATGGAAGAGTTATGTCCATTACCGCCTTTTGTTTTTAAATAAAATTCAAAGTTATCAATCAGCTGTTCATTGATTCTATTAAAAGACACATCATTGATTTTCATTTCTGCGCGTAAAAAGCCTCGTAAGTGATTAAAGCAAGAATTGTATTTGATGATATTGGACTGCTGGCTTTTAAGTAAGTTTCTTTTTCTCATCTCTGAAATATAGCTTTCAAATACCGATAGTACCGAGTATGTTTTTTTATTTTCATTACCAAATGCTAGATCAATGACTTCTCTGAGGGTGGGTTCCGATTGGTTTTGTGATAGCACGTAAAAGGCCCCCATAATTTTTTCTTTACATTCCGAAAAAGCTGTTTTAATGCTGGGGTTAAGTTGCAGGTGTTGGTCAATTTCGTGTTGTTTAAACCGCCATTCATTTTTATTCACTTTTATACCTAAGCTTTTATCAAAGGTGGAAAATTGATAATGGGTTCTTAGGTAAAGGGTGGCGAGTGTTTTTTGTCCCTTTTTACTTTTAGGGTACAACATAAACTTGGGTTTCAGGTAAGGGCTTGAAATGGGCATAAAATTGCTTTTTACAAAGGTGATAAGTAATAAAAAGCGGCTTGTGGGCTAAAATGAGAAGGCTGTGGAAAAATTGAGAAAAAGTGTTTTTTTTGATATGCCCCCTTGAGGTAGGGGCGTAAAAAAGACCCACTATTTTTAGTGAGTCTTTTAGTGAGTCTAGGGGTAAAAGTGGGAAGCGCATTTTTGAAATGCTCATCGTTGCTCACTTTTACGCAAATTTGGTCTTCAATTTGCGGACCGGACGGGACTCGAACCCGCGACCTCCGCCGTGACAGGGCGGCATTCTAACCAACTGAACTACCGATCCATTCCCTTTTTTCGGGACGGCAAAGATAAGGGTATCGTATTTTTAAAAACAAATCTTTCTTGAAAAAAATCAAATCGTATTTTTACCCTCTTATTTTGATTGATAGCTTATGCCACAATACCCAAATAGACAATTTTTAGACTTTGAGCAACCCATTAAAACGTTGTACGAAGAAATTGAAAAATTGAAACAGACTGCTGAGAAGAGTAAGATAGATATGAGCGATAGTATTAATAAATTGGAAAATGCTATCGTAGAAAAAAGAAGAGAAATCACAGAACATCTTACACCATGGCAGCGTGTACAATTAAGTCGCCACCCCGATCGGCCATACACTCATAAGTATATAGAAAAAATATTTAATCATTTCATCGAATTGCATGGCGATAGAAATGTGCGTGATGATAAAGCAATGGTTGGTGGTTTTGCTGATTTGGATGGAGAAACTGTAATGATTATTGGTCAGCAAAAAGGAATTAATACTAAAATGCGTCAACAAAGAAATTTTGGTATGGCCAATCCCGAAGGTTATCGAAAAGCATTGCGTTTAATGCGATTGGCTGAAAAATTCAATAAACCCATTATTACTTTAGTAGATACACCTGGTGCTTATCCGGGATTGGAAGCAGAAGAGCGCGGACAAGGCGAAGCCATTGCAAGAAACATTTATGAAATGATTCGTTTAAAAGTTCCTGTAATTGTTGTGATCATTGGTGAAGGAGCCAGTGGTGGTGCTTTAGGTATTGGTGTGGGTGATAAAGTGTTGATGATGGAAAATACATGGTACACCGTTATTTCTCCCGAATCCTGCTCTTCTATTTTATGGCGAAGCTGGGATAAAAAAGAAATCGCTGCAGAACAATTGCGATTGACTTCCATCGACATGAAAGGATTCGGTTTGGTAGATGAGATTGTTCCCGAACCCGTTGGTGGTGCGCATTGGGATTATGCCGAAGCTGCTGATACTTTAAAAAAATATATCAAGAAAAATTTGGCTGAATTAAAAACTATTGATCCGGTCAAGCGAATTGATCAACGGATAGAAAAGTTTGGCAAGATGGGATTCTGGGAAGAATTAACTGCTGAACAAGCTGCATCACGTTGATCATCATAGTTGCGTTGCACCCTTGTGCTGCATAACTTTGCGCAGCAATTAAATTCTAATTCTTAAACTGTAAATCTAAAATTTAAAATGTCTCTTCGAAATATATTACAAGGAACAGGTGTTGCATTGGTAACGCCTTTCACAAAAAATCATGATGTTGATTTTACTGCATTGGGTAAAGTGATTGATTATGTAATTGATGGTGGTGTTGAATATTTAATCACATTGGGTACAACAGGCGAAACTCCTACATTAGATAAACAGGAAAAATTAGATATCGTCAATTATACTTACGAAAAAGTAAATAGCAGAGTGCCTGTTATTGTTGGTATTGGCGGTAACGATACAAAAGCATTGATCAAAGATTTACATTCATATCCTTTAGAAAAAGCAACTGCAGTATTAAGTGCATCGCCTTATTACAGTAAACCATCGCAAGAAGGTATTTTTCAGCATTATAAAGCATTGGCTGCTGAAACGCCTAAACCAATTTTGTTATACAATGTTCCCGGACGAACCGGAAGAAATATCAATGCTTCCACAACCATTCGATTGGCAAATGAAGTAGAAAATATTGCAGGCATCAAAGAAGCGCATGATAATATTCATCAATGCATGGAAATTATTCGTGACAGACCGAAAGATTTTTTAGTAGTTAGTGGTGATGATGAATTAAGTGTACCGCAAATTTCTTTTGGTTTTGACGGAGTGATTAGTGTTGCTGCCAATAGTTTTCCCAAACAGTTTTCCAATATCATTCGTTTGGCATTGAAAGGTAATTTTGCAGAAGCTAGTAAACAACATTTGCAATTAGTAGAAGCGTATGATTATTTATTTGCAGAAAATAATCCTGCCGGTGTTAAAGCATTTTTATACGAATTGGGCTTAATTGAAAATAAAGTTCGATTGCCTGTAGTGCCTGTCAGCAATGCATTGCAAGAGAAAATAAAAATGTTTATAAAAGAAAAATTATAAAACATAATCCCGCTAATGAAGCGGGATTTTTTTAGTTACAATTTTATATGAAGAAGATTATAATTGCAATTGATGGTTACTCATCTTGCGGTAAAAGTACACTGGCTAAACAATTGGCTGCAAAACTCAATTATGTTTTTGTGGACAGCGGTGCTATGTATCGTGCTATTGCGTTATATTTTTTGCGAAATCAAATTGATATAAATAATGAATTGCAAGTAAGCGATGCTTTGAAAAATATTTCATTGCAATTTGAATATAATGGGAAAACAGGCAAGAGTGATATTTTATTGAATGGTGAGAATGTAGAAAAAGAAATTCGTGAAATGAGTATCAGTAATAAAGTTAGTGAAGTGGCTGCAATTGAAGCAGTGCGTTTATTTGCAGTACATCAGCAACAATTAATGGGAGAGAAGAAAGCCATTGTAATGGATGGCAGAGATATTGGTACCACTGTTTTTCCAAATGCTGAATTGAAAATTTTTGTTACTGCATCAATCGATGTTCGTGTGCAGAGAAGATATTTAGAACTGCAGGCAACACAACCGAATATTTCTTTGGATGAGGTAAAAGAAAATTTAGTGATGCGAGATCATATTGACAGCACCAGAGAAATTAGTCCGTTAAAACAAGCAGCAGATGCTGTTGTTTTAGATAATACTAACTTAACGCGTGAAGATCAATTGCAGATTGCACTAAATTGGGTAAATGAAAGAACGAACTAATTATTTCAATTTCATTTTCTTTTTTAAGGAAGCAATTTCTTTCTTAAAACTCTTCAATTCTTTTTCCTGATATTGAATAAAACTATTGTCTTCTAATTTTCCTATTACCTTATTCATCTCTTCAAAAGATTCATAGACCATTTTGCGATAAGGATTTTTATAATCCTTTGCTCTGGATGAATAAATGCTTTCAGTTATCCATTCTTTTGTTTGAATTACTTCTTGCAATAGTGATGAAAGAGTTACTGCATCAAGCTTTTTAAGCGAAATGTTTTTTATCTCAGCCAATGAAGCCAATGCGTGTTTTATTTTTTGTACATCATACTTTTTTCCTTCTGACGTATAAAAATCATGAATATCATCCCAGCATTTTAGTTTGCCTGTTCTTACTCGGTCACGTAAAATGTCAACAGTTGATGTGGTCATTAATTGTCCGCCAACATTTATCCATTCATTTCTTTCTAATCCAGGGGGGATGGCTTTTATCAATTCTTCTCTTGATGAAAAATTATTTAATTTAATAAACTCGATCAACTGATTAATTCCATAATAACTAATCATTTTTGTATAAACTGAGTAGGCCTCCTTAACTTTTATTAAAATGGTTTTGCGTTTGCTATTTTCAAAACTTTCTGCAATTATCTCAAGTTCATCAACTATTTTATTTTGTTCAGTCAATAATTCTTTTCCTTTTTGAGCATATTCTTCTTTTGAGTATTTCTTTTTTGTTTCTGTCTTTTTATAAAATGCCTTGCCTGTTGTTTCTTCCAAAATAGTTAATGTATCAAACATTTCATTGACAGAATCCGGCGCAAATACATCGTATTCAATATGCTGAATTCTTTCAATGCGTTTATCTCTGTCTAAATATTTCCAACTGTTTCTTGCCAATGCATACATATTGTATAAAAACCAATAGGCAGGCATAATCACTAATTCATCTTTGCTTACATCATTGCTGATCAAAGCAAATGGAATGGGCACATTTAATTCTGCAGGGTAATCACCTTTTGCAATGATGGTAAAACTTGCAAATTTAGAATTGTGTTTTAAGCTCACACATAAGCCGGGCCAGAACCCACGTCCCACAATGATTTCACCATCTGCGCCTCTTGAATTATGATTAGAGCCAATAGTTGCACCGGCGGCAATATTACTTTGACCCATGATCAATGCGGCACATAAAAATGAATTGTTATGATGCTGTTCATGTGCAGGGAATATTAATGAATTCAATACTTCGCAACAAGAAATGGTGGCGTTGTTTCCTAAATAAGAATTAATTAATCTGGCACCATACTTTAATTGTGAATGCGATGCCATGATAAAGCGAACAGCTTTCACGCCATAAAATAATCTGCAGCCAAATCCAATAATGCCATTTACTAATTCGCAACCTTCACCAATTTGTGATTTGCCTTCCGGACCAGATTTGATTGTTAAATTTTTTAATTTATTCGCACCTTTTATATATGCATCACTTCCAATCCAAACATCTTTAATGATGGCGCAATTTTTAATGACAGTTCTGTCACCTACTTTTCCATACCATCCTCTTTTATCAGAAAATTCTTCTTGTGTAAATTGTTTAAATTTTTCTAATAACAGATCATCCGTTCTGTATTTACTCCACAAATAAGCATCGCCCGCTAACATCCCGGTAAACGGAATTACGCTTCTGCCGCCATTTTCATTGCATATCTCTAACCAAATTCTTAAATCTTCACTTTCACCTTCTTTGATTATACCATTACCAAATTTGGTATGATTGGTTGTTACCATTTCATTTACATTGGTAACAATCACTTCATTGCCAATAATAAAATGAGATAAATAATGCACATTATCTATCACTACATTATCGCCAAAGTCACAACTGATGATGGTTGAATTATATAAACCTACCGGTGTTTTCAAATCGGAAAAGCTTAAACAAAATGGTTCTAATTTTCCAATGCGTACCAATCCATAAAACTTACAATTTTTTACCAATTCAGGATTGAATGCATCTGATACAAAAATTTTATTCCAATCGTCACTTGTATTTCTATTGCGAACCAACACTTCAATTTCGTATGCTGTTAATTGACGATAGTCAATGCCACTGCGGTTTTGCTTATCACGGTAATAATATTCATCTTCTCCTTTTGGAATATATTTCTCACTAATGAATCCGTATCCCAATGAGTTAATGGAAGTTTTATTGATAATGTTCATGTAGTAAATATTTTATAACAAGCATTATATCTTTAATCGGCATTGTTGCGTCGCACACTTATACTTTCTGTTCTTTATTCAACAGTTACACTCTTTGCCAAGTTTCTTGGTTTATCAACATCGTACCCTTTTGCTACGCCCACATAATAACTTAATAATTGCAATGGAACTACACTCAATAATGGTGCAACGATTTCATCCGCATCCGGAACAAACATCACATCATCTGCCATGCTAGGTATTACTGCATCTGCAAAAGTTGCAACAGCAATTACTTTTCCTTTTCTCGCTTTTATTTCTTGTACATTACTTACAATTTTTTCGTAGTAAGAATCTTTTGTTGCAACAAATACTACAGGTAATTTTTCCTCTACCAATGCAATAGGTCCGTGTTTCATTTCTGCTGCCGGATAACCTTCAGCATGTATGTAAGAAATTTCTTTCAGCTTCAATGCACCTTCTAATGCAATTGGAAAATTATAGCCACGACCTAAGAATAAAAAATCATTAGCATCTTTATATTTTTCTGCAATGCGTTGTATATTGGAAGTATCAGCTAATATCTCTTTCACTTTTTCGGGAACAGCTTCTAATTCTTTCATCAAATGCAAATATCTTTCTTCATTGATGGTGCCTTTTGCAAAACCGATTTTCAATGCCATCATCAACAACACTGCTAATTGTCCGGTGAAAGCTTTGGTACTTGCTACACCAATTTCAGGACCTGCATGTGTATAAGCACCTGCATGACTTAAACGAGCAATACTACTTCCAACAGCATTTACCACACCGAAAATAAATGCACCCTTTTCTTTTGCACTTTCTAACGCTACCAATGTATCAGCTGTTTCACCACTTTGAGAAATGGCAATGATTACATCGCCTCTATTCACCACAGGATTTCTGTAACGGAATTCACTGGCGTATTCTACTTCAACAGGAATACGGCATAATTCTTCAATAACATATTCTGCAATCAAACCCGCATGCCAGCTGGTTCCGCAAGCAACAATTACCATTCTTTGCGCACTGGTTAATGCTTCAATATGATTTTCTATACCACTCATCACGATTTGCCCGAGATCAGGTAATAATCTTCCACGTAAACAATCATGAATGGTTTCGGGTTGTTCATTAATTTCTTTCAACATGAAATGATCATAACCACCTTTTTCAATGGCGGCTAATTCCAAGTCTAATTTTGTAATGAAAGGTGTTTGTTTTTCGTTACCCAAATTTTTTAAGATCAATTCATCCGGACGAACAATTGCAATTTCATAATCATTTACATAAACCACTTCTTTGGTGTATTCAATAATAGGAGATGCATCACTGGCTAAAAAATGTTCGCCTTTGCCAATACCAATCACCAAGGGACTTCCTTTTCTTGCAGCAATAATTGTTTCCGGATCTTCATTAGAAATTAATAAAATACAATAAGCACCAACAATACGTTTTAATGCAATACGCAATGCTTCTTCTAAATTGCTGTTATTATTTTTTTTGATGTCTTCAATAAAATTCAACAATACTTCTGTATCTGTATCACTTTTAAAATGATATCCTTTTTTCAGCAAATCATTTTTAATAGCCACATAATTTTCAATAATACCATTATGTATCATCGCTAATTCTCCGCTATTGCTTAAATGAGGATGTGCGTTTCTGTCACTTGGTTCACCATGTGTTGCCCAACGTGTATGACCGATACCGATATGTGCATGCAAGTTTTCACTCACCACACTTTCTTCTAATTCTGCTACTTTGCCTTTTTTCTTATATACTTTCAAACCTTCATTTAATAAAGCAACACCGGAACTATCGTATCCGCGATATTCCAATCTTTTCAAACCTTTTAAAATAACAGGATAGGCTTCTCTATGTCCTGTGTATCCTACAATTCCGCACATAGTTTATTTGTTGGGTTTATCTTGCAATATCAATTATTTTAATGAATTTACGCACTGTTTTTAATGCTTCAATGATATTTTAAGTAAGATGGAATTATTTGATTTTGATAAAGAATACATTTTGGAAGATGAATGCGTGTTATTGCGTCCTTTAACAGAAAATGATTGCAGTAATTTGCTTGAATTTTCTTTGAATGAGCCTGACACCTGGAAATACGGATTAGTTTCTGCAGCAGGTGAACAAAACTTGATAAAATATATTCATCAGGCAGTGGATGGAAGAAATCAAAAAAAAATGTATCCGTTTATTGTGTTTGATAAACGGACCAATGAATATGCAGGCAGTACAAGATTTTATGATATCAATATTGCTTTTCAAACTTTACAATTGGGATATACCTGGTATGGCGAACGTTTCAGAGGAACAGGATTGAATACGCATTGCAAATATTTATTGCTGTCATTTGCTTTTGAAAAAATGAATATGCTTCGTGTTGAATTCAGGGCCGATCATACGAATTACAGAAGTATTGCGGCTATGAAAAAAATTGGTTGTGTGGTGGAAGGTGAATTAAGAAAAGATGTTCCTAAAGCTGATGGAACAAGAAGAACAAGTATTGTACTTTCTATTTTAAGAGACGAATGGGAAAATAGTGTAAAGGAGAACTTAAAAAAACTAATAAGAAATTTTTAAGTAAACATATTTAAGATAATCGTTGCAACAGTACAATAAATAACAATACCTGTTACATCAACTAATGTTGCAACAAATGGCGCTGATGATGTTGCCGGATCTTGTTTTAATTTCTTTAATAAAATAGGTAGCATCGAACCAATCAAACTTCCCCACATGATAATACCAATCAATGCAAAGAAAATAATGGATGCCATCGATAACCAATGTGGACCATAATCATAAATATGTAAAAACTGCCAAGCTATCACTCTTAAAAATCCAATTGTTCCTAAAATAACGCCTAAAGAAAGTCCGGATAATATTTCTCTTCGCATCACTCTCCACCATTCTTTAATAGTTACTTCGCCCAAAGCCATTGCCTGAATAATTAATGATGAAGCTTGCGAGCCGCTGTTGCCTCCGCTTGATGTGATCAATGGAATAAAAATAATTAAATCAACAAAGTGTAAAAAAATTCCAGTCTCCTGATAATGCTGCATAGCAGATGCAGTAAGCATTTCGCTTAAAAACAATGCAATCAACCAGCCAGCTCTTTTTCTAACCAATTTTACTAATGAGATATCCAAATAAGGTTCATCCAACACTTCTGCACCACCCATTTTTTGCATATCCTCACTATATTCTTCATTGGCTACCCATAACATATCATCAATAGTAACAATGCCCAATAAAATATTATGATTATCGGTAACAGGCAATGCCACACGATTATTCATTTTGAAGACTTGGTTCGCATGTTCCTGATCATCATTTGCATTTAATGCTACCACACGATCATCAATAATATCATCTACTCTTGTTTGAGGTGATGCAAGAATAACATCTCTTATTCTTAAATCATCTAATAATTCTCCTTTTTGATTGATCACATAAATCACATCTACCGTTTCACTATTTTTTGCAAATTTTCTGATGGTTGAGAAAACTTCTTCCATTGTATTATGTGCATATACATACACATAATCGGGTGTCATCAATCTTCCAACACTATCTTCAGGATAACCCAATAAACTTAAAGTGATTTTTCTTTCTTCCGGATTTAATAATTTAATGAGATCACGGATCACTTCTTTTGGTAATTCTTCTAAGAAATCGGTTCTATCATCCGGTGATAATTCATTTAGTAATTCTGCAGTTTTGGAAGAAGGTAATTCTTTGATGATGTCTTTTTGTTGAGCAATATCCAATATTTTAAAAACACTGGCAGCTCTGTGCATCGACATATTACCAATGATCAATGCTTCATGTTCAGGAAACTTATTAATGAGTTCTGCTACATCACTGATGTTCTGGTCATCCAAAAATAATTTTAATTCATACTTATCTTCAATACCGATAAGCTGTTCAAACTGCTCCTCAATCAAGTGTTGTTCCATTTCTAAACTCATACTTGCAATATAGTGATTTGGGTTAATTGAGCGAAAAAATGAGTATGATGTTTCTCTTATCTTCGCCTCTTTAATGATGTAACATGATTTTACCGTTTTTGTTTGTAGCGCCATCTTCTAAAAAAGGAAGAGGTGTATTTACTGCAGAAAAAATTGCAGCGAATACTGTAATAGAAATATCGCCTGTATTGGTTTTTAGCGCAAAAGAAAGAAAGATCGCTGAAGAGACTTTATTATTCGATTATTTCTTTGAATGGGGGAATAGCAAAAAGAAAGGAGCGATTGGTTTGGGTTTTATTTCTATTTATAATCATGACTATCATGCCAACTGTGATTATGAAATGGATTTTGATAATGAGCTGATGAAAATTATTACAGTAAGAAATATCAAAAAAGGAGAGGAGTTGTTTATTAATTACAACGCTTCTCCTGATGATGAAACTCCTTTATGGTTTGATGCAAAATAACTTACCAGTATTGATAACCCATCAATCTTACTAATTCAATTTTTGCTAAACACAATTGATAGTCGTATTGCAAGCGAGTTAAATAAGCTCTTTGAACATTTGTACTTGCATTCGTAATTTCTAAATTAGTTCCAACGCCGTTTTTATAACGAATATGTGCCAATCCCTGTGCAGCAAGAGCTTGCTCAATTTGCCCTTCTGTGTTTTTTATTCTTTCCAAATTGGTTCTAACATCTGTCAATGCCTGCTGAATATCTTTTTTATAATTACTATTGAGTGTTTCAACAGCTAATTGATTTTGTTTAACAGCATTTTCAGC
>CAIRTF010000154.1 GCA_903881425.1 uncultured Chitinophagaceae bacterium
ATTCTTTTTCTGCCTGTATATTTGCAGCCCATTAAATATTTTGGCTGCGTAGCTCAACTGAATAGAGCATCTGACTACGGATCAGAAGGTTTTAGGTTTGAATCCTAACGCGGTCACACCAATAATCAAGCAGTTATGAAACATAAAATCATAGCTGCTTTTTCATTTGATTTTCTTCGAGACTCCTTCTGGTCTTGTTCGGATTCTGTCCACTAATTAGTGGACAGAATCCGAAGGAAAGGCGAAGAAGACAGGAAGATGGTACAAATAAGAGAAGTTATTTCTTAGGTTTTGTTTCTTCTGCCTGTGGAAGTTTTTCTACGGATGTCAAATCAGCAATATCTACATTCATGGGCAATAAACCAATTTGTACAATGGCACGCTTGCCTCTTATTTCTTTTACCTCTCCTACCTGATAATTTTTTTTCAGCTTTACCAATGAGCCTACTGTAATTTCTTTCTGTAGTTCTTTATATTTTGATTCAACTTTTTTGGCTAATTTATTGACAACAACTTCTTCTTTTCTTTTGAACAATAAATTTTGCAAGTTCTTGATGACCTCCTGTTTATTGGTTGATTTTTTCCAATCCAATACAATCTGCTTCAACTTGCGTTCCATATCTTTCAAATACACAATTCTGTCTTCGGATATTTTATTCTGTTGTTTTAATAATTCCACTTGTTGCAAATGTTTCTCTTTATGCAAAACTGTTTCCATTTCTTTTTTCAATCGCTCATTCTCTTTCATCAATCTTTGCAATTCTTTTTTTTCTTTATCCAATTCTTGCAAGTTCTGCTCGGTATTGTTTAATAATTTATCGAGTTTGAAATGTTCATCATCTACTAATTTTCTTGCTCGCTGAATTAATTGATTGGGCAAGCCTATTCTTTCTGCAATAGAAAAAGTATATGAGCTCCCGGGTTTACCAACAATCAATTTGTATAATGGCTGCAAATTCTTTTCATCAAAAGCCATCGCACCATTGATAATTCCCTGTACATGATTAGCCATCACTTTTAAGTTCAAATAATGCGTTGTTACAATTCCATACGCATGTTTACGAGATAACTCTTCCAAAATCACTTCGGCGAAAGCTCCACCCAGATTGGGATCGCTGCCACTGCCCAATTCATCAATAAAAAATAATGTTCTTCCATTGGCCGTTTCAATAAAATATTTCATGTGCAGCAAATGAGAGGAATAAGTACTTAATTCGAACTCCAAACTTTGTGTATCGCCAATATGAATAAAAAGTTGTTTGAAGATGCCCATTTGCGATGTTGGATGAACCGGAACCAATAACCCACTTTGCAACATGATCTGATTCAACCCTATGGTTTTCATGGTAACTGTTTTACCACCTGCATTGGGTCCGCTGATCACTAAAATTCTTTTTTTGTCGTCTAATGTTAAAGTAACAGGAATTGTTTTTTTGTTAGATGATTTATTGTAGAGATATAATAAAGGATGATAGGCATCAATCAAATGAATGTTTGCTTTATCTGTCAGATTGGGTAACTCACCTCTAACATCCAATGCCAATTTTGCTTTGGCTTTAATAAAATCAAACTCGCCGATAATTTGAAAATAGGTTTTAAGTAATGAAGCATATACACTCAACTTTGAAGTAAGCTCTTTTAATATTCGCTGCACTTCTTTTCTTTCTTCACTCTCTAAAGAAAATATTTCATTATTTAATTCAATGGTTTCTTCAGGTTCAACAAAAGCAGTTTTTTTACTATCACTTTCACCATGTAATATTCCTTTGATCTGTCTTTTATGCTCAGAGAAAACAGCCACTACCCTTCTTCCATTACTAAAGCTTTCATCAATATCTGCCGAATAACCGGCTTTTGCCAACTTTGCCAATACTTTTTCAAATACACGCCTTAATTCATTTCTTCTTCTGTACAAACTCATCCTTATTTTTTGTAAAGCTTCACTGGCACTATCTTTCACTACAGCTTGTTCATCCAAAATATCATCGATCAATTCAATAATTATTTTTTCATAATAGGTATCTGCTATCACTTTTGTTAAAGCAGGATAAGCCACTCTTCTTTCTGCATCAAACCATCTGAAGATATTACTGATGTTTTCTGTAAGCTTTCTGATCTGCAAAAATTGTTCGCCGCTTAAAGTAGCACCGGGAATACCCAGCAACTTAATATCATTGGAAATATTCAGTATAAAATCGTTAGGAAAATATTGTGATTGCTGTAATAACAATTTATACTCATGACTTTGTGCTAACTCTAATGAAATATATTCATGTCTTGTATGAATACGCAAATTTTGTGCTTTTGATTTGGCATATTCTGTTTTGCAATGCGCTGCCAGTAAGGATTTCACCTTATCAAATTCTAATTGAACAGCTGCTGATTCAGGATACAAACGCATGAAAGGCCTATTCTTTTTTGATGATTAAGATGGCAAAGGTAATGGCAGCTGACAAACAAATGGTTAAGAACTAAAAGCTAATCTTTGTCTTGGTTTGCGTGAGGATAATTCGATAATGGCAATAACAATAAAAACAAACTGTATGGCTACTAAAATTTCCCAGAGAATATAAGCCAGATGAATTTTAAATTGCCATTGTTCGTATTGAGGCGTTGGCAAAAAATCGAATTTTGCTTCTTCCACTATAAAAGGAGTATGATAATAAATATAGGGCAATACAAAAACGATTGTTACTGTTACGAATACATGCATAGTTGCCAAAACCGGATTTCTGCGATTGGTTTTTCGAAGCAGGTAATGAAATAATAAAGGCAACAGTAAAACAGTACACCAAAATAAGCCCGCATCAAAATGAGAAACGATGAAATATTCATCGAACAACACTACTTTACAATAATTGTCATCGGCAAACAAGATCAACATAAAAGCAACAAAGGCCGGAAGAAGAACCAAATAGTTCTCAATCCTCAAAAATATCTTTTCAAGAAAAATTTTAGTTGTCACAATTAAGGGGATTAGCTTGCTCGGTCTTTAGGAAGTTGAATACATCAAAAATATACATACGCTTAATAGAATCCAACCCCGAATTCGTTCATTCGCCGATTTATCAGCATGTTTAATCCATTTTTGATATTCTTTCTCCCAAAAAAAATAAAAAGTTGTAAGGTAAAACATCGATAACCGTTTATACATTTACAACAAGTTTGTTATTCGATTGTTATAATAACACCTGTTATTTGAAAACACTTAAAACAAAAAAATATGCAAAAAATAGGCTGCAGTCTTTTATTAGCAATAATTACATTTATTTCCTGCGCACAAAAAACCAATTATAAAAATATGAGCACAACAGTTATTCCACCTGGTATAAAAACAGATACAGCTACATTTGGCGAAGGTTGCTTTTGGTGTACCGAGGCATTTTTTCAAAGATTGGATGGCGTTTTAAAAGTTTTAAGTGGTTATGGTGGCGGACATGTGATTGATCCTACTTATGAACAAGTATGCGATAAAAATACCGGCCATGCAGAATTAGCGAGAATTATTTATGACCCTGCGAAAATTACCTACGATGAATTATTGGAAGTATTCTGGAAAACGCATGATCCCACCACCATGAATCAACAGGGTAATGATGTTGGTCCGCAATACAGGAGTGTAATATTCTACCACAATCAGGAACAAAAAGAAAAAGCAGAAAAGTATAAAGCTGCATTGGATAAAAGTGGCGCATTCAGCAAACCGATTATTACGGCTATTGAACCTTTCAAGAATTTTTATCCGGCGGAAAATTATCATCAGAATTATTATAATGATAATCAAAACCAGGGCTATTGCCGATATGTGATTCAACCTAAATTAGAAAAATTTGAACACGTGTTTAAGGATAAACTAAAAAAACAATAATAAAGCGGCCCCAAAATATTGGGGCTTTTTTATGCATGGTTTATCTTACTTTTAAAACATGAAAACAAAAATGAATTTTCCGTTTGTCATGCCAAGTGCAGCGAGGCAACTGCTTCAGTTAAAAAGATTCCTCACTGCGTTCGGAATGACAGCCTTCTTCTTTACACAGGCCCATGCACAATTGGGCGCTGCCAAAAATCAGTTTACCCATGCCGATACCTTGCGTGGCAGCTTAAATGAGAACAGAGATTGGTGGGATGTATTGCGTTATGATATTACCGTAAAACCGGATATAGAAAATAAAACGATTGAAGGAAAATGTATCATCACTTGTGAAACCATTAAAAAAGGAAAAACTTTACAGATTGATTTACAATCACCACTAATTATTGATAGTGTTATAAATACAGGAACACTTTTTTCGAATAGAGGTACTTCTATAAAAGTTCATGAAGTTTATTCCTTCAAACAAATTGAAACAGAAAATATTACGTTGATAGAATTAAACGAAACTAAATCCAAAGGAGAAAAATTTTCCTTTCACATATATTATCATGGAAAACCAAAAGAAGCCATTCGTCCACCTTGGGATGGCGGATGGATTTGGAAGAAAGATGAAAAAGGAAGACCCTTTGTAAGTGTGGCTGTACAAGGATTAGGAGCCAGTGCATGGTATCCATGTAAAGATCATCAAAGCGATGAACCGGATTTAGGAGCATTTCTAACGGTTATTGTACCGGATAGTCTTGTTGCTGTAGGAAATGGAAGACTTCAGTCGAAAACCGAAATACCTGAATACAAATTAACATCTTACAGATGGCAAATAAAAAATCCTATCAACAATTATCTCATCATTCCATACATTGGTAAATATGTCAATTTTACTGACACATTAATGGGCGAAAAAGGTAAACTTGATTTAAGTTATTGGGTACTCGATTATAATTTAGATAAAGCCAAAGAACAATTTAAACAAGCCAAATTAATGTTGCATGCTTTTGAATATTGGTTTGGGCCTTATCCTTTTTATGAAGACAGTTATAAATTAGTGGAAGCACCGCATTTAGGCATGGAGCATCAAAGTGCAACAGCTTATGGCAATAAATTTGCCAATGGTTATTTAGGAAGAGATTTAAGCGGCACCGGTTGGGGATTGAAATGGGATTTTATTATTGTGCATGAAAGCGGACATGAATGGTTTGCGAATAATATTACTTCAAAAGACCTGGCTGATATGTGGATCCATGAAGGTTTTACCAATTACAGCGAAACTTTGTTCACAGAATATTATTACGGCAAAGAAGCAGGAACTGATTATAATGTTGGTACCAGAAGAGCTATTAGAAATGATATCCCGATCATTGGTCCGTATGGCGTAAACAAAGAAGGCAGCGGTGATATGTATTATAAAAGTGGCAATATGTTACACAGCATTCGCCATGCAATGAATGATGACGAAAAATTCAGACAAATTCTAAGAGGCTTGAATAAAACATTCTATCATCAAACAGTTACTACACAACAAATAGAACAATACATCAATAAAAATGCAGGTTATAATTTTTCAAAAGTGTTCGATCAATATTTAAGAACAACTCAAATACCTACTTTAGAATTTTACAAAGACAGTATTGCTTCTACAGTCTCCTTTCATTACACTACTTGTGTGGATGGATTTAACTTGCCAATTGTTATCAATGCAAGTAATAAAAAAATATTGCCGGCAACACAATGGCAAACACTTTCATTAAGTAAAGAAGAATTTGATTGGTTCAATCAAAAAAATATTGTGCGGAATTATTACATTAAAACAAATCAGTTAGCCGGCAAACCTTAATTTGCAACGAATGGGCAGTATTCGCAAACAAACAATCATTTCAAGCATATTGGTGTATATCGGTTTTTTGATCGGTGCAGTGAATATTTATTTGTATACAAAAAATGGTTCTTTCACTTTGCAGCAATATGGTTTAACGAAAATATTTTTTGATTTTGGTCAGAATATGTACACGTTCGCCAGCTTAGGTGTGATCCCTGTTATTTATAAATTTTATCCTTATTACAAAGACAATTTAGAAGATCATAAAATTGATTTGATCACCTGGGCAATGTTCAGTGCATTAATCGGATTTATTTTAGTAATGATTGCCGGTTGGTATTTTGAACCATTGATTGCACGTAAATACACTTTGCGTTCTAAACTGATTGTTGATTATTATTACTGGATATTTCCTTTTGCTGCGGGCATGTTGTTCTTTTCAGTGATAGAAGGATTTTGTTGGGCAGTACAAAAAACCGTTGCATCCAATTTTTTAAAAGAAACAGTGTTACGTTTCATCACTACTATTTTTATTCTTTTGTTTTATTTTAAGCTTATTGATTTTGCCACCTTCATTCATCTCTTTGCATTCTTATATGTTTTTATTTTTATTTTTTTAGTGATCTATCTGCAAAGCATTGGTAAGTTTCATTTTAGTCTGACTATTAGTCGTGTTACCAAAAAATTCATTAAGAAAATGATGAGTATGCAATTACTAATTTTCTCCGGAACAGTCATTGCTTCATTGGCTGCAACACTTGACGGACCGATCATTGCAGGCTTTCAAAGCATTGGCATTGTAGCCATTTTTGCATTGGCACAATATGTAGCGAACTTAATTCAGGTACCACAAAGAAGCATACAAGGAATTTCTGTGGGTGTACTATCAAGAGCATGGAAAGATAAAAACATGAATGAGATATTTAGAGTTTATCAACGCTCTTGTATCAATCTTTTATTATTGGGTTTATTTATTTTCGGTAATGTTTGGCTAAATATAAAACCCGGATTGGAATTCTTTAATGTACAAAAAGAGTATTCAGCAGGATTAAGCACTTTACTCGTTTTGTCTTTTGCAAGAATCATTGATGCAGGCACAGGTGTAAACGGATTGGTGATTGGTACTTCCACTTTTTGGCGTTTTGATTTTTTTAGCGGTGTAGTGTTATTGGGCTTTCGTTTACCATTGACTTTTTATTTAATTAAACATTACGGGATTATTGGTTCTGCGTTTGCAGACCTCACTGCCATGACGGTATACAATTATATTCGCTTTGAATTTTTGAGAAGAAAGTTTAACATGCAACCCTTTAATTTGAAAACGGTTTATTCCATTCTGCTTGCTTTCGCTTCTTATTATCTTTCTTTTTATTTATTTAATTCTATGAATGGATTGGCCGGAATGATATTGCGTTCCCTTTTATTTTCCATCATCATCATTGCAGGAATTTTTTATTTGCAATTAACACCGGATGCTATACAGTTGTATGATAGTTTTAAGAAAAGATGGAGGAAGTGAGTTTAGAGTCTTTAGGCGGGAGTAAAGAAACCTTTCAACCAATCAACCTATTTCAACACTCTTCCGGCGCTGATAAATCTGGATTTCCAATAAGGATCATTCAAATCACTGATCAATACACCGCCGCTGGTAGAGGCATTGGCGAATTTATTATTCATGATGTAAACACCAACATGCGAAACTGATCTTCCGCCGGTACGAAAAAAAACAAGATCACCTTCACGTAATTCATCTGCAGAAATTTTATCGCAGGCATGATATTGTTCAAAAGCTGTTCTCGGTAAATCAATATTATATACATCATGCATTAACAAATGCGTGAATGCAGAACAATCAATACAATTTTTGGTACTGCCACCCATACAATATTTTGTTCCCCACCACTCTTCTATCTTTTTTAATAATGATATATTGGTCAGTCTTTCTACACTCGCATCCATAATGATAGAATACTTCAATTGCAACCAATCTGCTTTTTCAATATTCGAGTTGTCAGAAGCAGCTTCGTAATACAAAGCTTGTTTGGTAGCAGTGGTTTTATGTTTGGAGGTAATAGTTGAACCCGGCGTTACTTCTATCCCATCAATAAAAGTGGGATTTTTAGAAGAACGATTTCTGGTATTGGCCTTTGAGACAGAATCATCTCTTGACGTAACCTTTTTTAACGACTTACAGCTCGTTAAAAAAAATATCCCGAAAAATAAAATAAAAATAATTCTCATTCCCTTCATCAGTTTTGCAAATTAAATACAGCAAAGCCTTACAGCCAAATGCTGCTGAATATTTTCATAAAACGATAATCAAAGCCATGTATTGTGGATAATTGAAAAGGAATGAAGTGCATTAGTTTAGCGATATTTGAAGTTGCTTAAATTGATCCTGAAGCATGAGTCGTTTTTCACATTTACACGTTCACACACAATATTCATTATTAGATGGCGCCGCAAGTATTGAAAGCTTGTATAAAAAGGCCGCCAAAGACAATATGCCTGCATTGGCCATTACCGATCATGGCAATATGTTTGGCGTATTTGATTTTGTAAATCAGGCATGGAAGAATACCAAAGTGGTTGGTAAAGATGAAAATGGAAAAGATATTACCGAACCGGTTGTAAAACCAATTGTGGGTTGTGAGTTTTATGTAGTAAAAGACAGACATGCCAAAAGTTTTACAAAAGACATGAAGGATGAACGTTATCATCAAGTGTTATTGGCGAAGAATAAAATGGGGTATCAGAATTTGATCAAATTGACTTCGCTTGGTTTTATTGAAGGGATGTACAGTAAATATCCTCGCATTGATAAAGAGTTGATCGAAAAATATCATGAAGGATTAATTGCTACTACTTGTTGTTTGGGTGCACATGTACCGCAAGCCATTTTACATCAAAGTGTTGAAAAAGCAGAACAAGAATTTAAGTGGTGGTTGGATATGTTTGGCGATGATTATTATATTGAGATACAACGTCACCACTTAAAAGATCAGGAAAAAGTTAATCATACACTTTTAGCATTCTCCAAAAAATATAAGGTGCCGATCATTGCAACGAATGATAGTCATTATACCAATCAGGATGATTTTAATGCACATGATATTTTATTATGCATCAATACCGGTGAAAAACAAAGTACACCGGGCTTAGATGATTTTGTGAATGATGATGCACATATTAAAAATCGAAGATTTAAATTTCCAAACGATCAATTTTATTTCAAGACCACGGAAGAGATGACTCAACTCTTCCATGATATTCCTGAATCGATTGATAACACGAATGCCATCATTGATAAAATAGAAATACTTAATCTTAAAAAAGATATTCTATTACCTGCATTTCCTATACCAAAGGAATTTAAAATTCATAAAGATGATAATCTCAATCAGTGGGAATATTTAAAACACCTCACTTATATCGGTGCAAAAAATCGATATGGCGAAATTGAATCGCATATACAGGAAAGAATAGATTTTGAATTGTTCACTGTTAAAACAATGGGCTTTGCCGGATACTTTTTAATTGTATCTGACTTCATTAAAGCCGGACGTGAAATGAAAGTGTTTGTAGGCCCGGGACGTGGCTCTGCAGCGGGTTCTGTGGTAGCTTATTGCATTGGCATTACTAATATCGATCCCATCAAATATAATTTATTGTTTGAAAGATTTTTAAATCCGGATCGTAAATCCATGCCGGATATTGATACGGATTTTGATGATGAAGGCCGACAAAAAGTGATTGATTATGTAGTAGATAAATATGGTAAAGAACAGGTGGCGCAAATTGTTACTTATGGTACAATGGCTGCAAAGATGAGCATTAAAGATGTGGCTCGTGTATTGGATTTGCCATTGGCAGAAAGTAATGCATTGGCGAAGATGGTTCCTGACAGACCCGGAACAGATTTAGGAAGAGTACTCACTGCACCGATCACAACAAAAGAATCGAAAGACGGTGAAAAAAGTTTAGAAGAGAAAGAAGGATTTCAAGCAGATGATATAGAGAACATAAAAAAACTGCGTGAAATTTATAAAGGCAATGATTTACGTGCTCAGGTGTTGAAAGAAGCAGAACGCTTGGAAGGAAGTGTACGTAATACAGGCGTTCATGCGGCTGGTATTATCATTGCACCGAAAGATTTAACAGAATTAATTCCGGTAGCTACTTCAAAAGATTCTCCTTTATGGATCACACAAATTGAAGGAAACATCATTGAAGATGCAGGTGTCATTAAAATGGACTTTTTAGGATTAAAAACTTTATCCATTTTAAAAACAGCTTTGGAATTGATCAAACAAAATCATGCTGTTGAAATTGATCTGGATAATATTCCATTGGATGATGAAAAAACTTTTCATTTATATCAACGTGGCGAAACCAATGGAACTTTTCAATTTGAAAGTCCGGGCATGCAAAAATATTTGCGTGAACTAAAACCTGATAAGTTTGATGATTTGATTGCGATGAATGCCTTGTATCGTCCGGGCCCAATGAGCTATATTCCTAATTACATTGCACGTAAACATGGAAGAGAATCTATCGTATATGATGTAGAAGATATGAAAGAATATCTGGAAGAAACTTATGGTATTACGGTGTATCAGGAACAAGTGATGTTGCTTTCTCAAAGTATTGGCGGATTTAGTAAAGGTGATGCCGATGTGTTGCGTAAAGCAATGGGTAAGAAACAGAAAGCAGTGCTGGACAAAATGAAGAAACAATTTATTGATGGTGCCACTTCAAAAGGACATGCTGCAGAGAAATTAGAAAAAGTTTGGACCGATTGGGAAGCATTTGCCCAATACGCATTTAATAAATCACATTCCACTTGTTATGCATTAGTTGCTTATCAAACAGCCTATTTAAAAGCGCATTATCCAAGTGTTTACATGGCCGCTGTGTTGAATCATGCAAAGGATATTGATAAGATCACTTTCTTCATGGAAGAATGCAAACGCATGGGATTAAAAGTATTAGGACCGGATATCAATGAATCATTAAAAGGTTTTGCGGTTAATAAAAAAGGCGAGATACGTTTTGGTTTGGGCGGATTAAAAGGTGTGGGAGAAAATGCCATTGAATCTATTATTACAGAAAGAGAAAAGAATGGTGTGTTCAGTAATATTTTTGATTTTATTAAACGTGTCATCAGTCAAAGAGCGGTTAATAAAAAATCTTTAGAAAGTTTGGTGTACAGTGGTGCATTTGATTGTTTCCCGCAATTTCATCGTGCACAATATTTTCATATTGCCGATGGCGACAGAATAAATGGTTTGGAAAAAATTATCGGATACGGTCAAGTGCAACAAACCTTAACCACCGGAAATACGAATACTTTATTTGGTGATTTACCTGTTGCCATGGAAGTACAACCACCAAAAATTGCTGCATGTGAACCATGGACATTGACTGAATTACTGGAACATGAAAAAGAAGTTACCGGTATGTTCATGAGCGGTCATCCATTAGACCATTTTAAATTTGAACTAAGGCATTACGGCATTATGCATTTAAGTGATTTTAATGAGTACAAAGATTCTTCTACCCTTGCTGCAGCCAATGCCAATAAGAGTTTTCGCATTGCAGGTTTGGTGATTGATGTGCAACATCGTGTTACAAAAACAGGAAAGAATTTCGGCTCTTTTGTGATTGAAGATTTCAGTGGTAAAACAGATTTCATTGTTTGGAGTGAAGATTATGTGAAGTTTCAAAACTATTTAGAGAAAGGACAAAACGTATTGATGAATGGATTATTTCGGCAGCGTTATGGCAGAGAAGGTGAATTTGAATTTAAGATCATGAGCATGTCATTATTAGAAACCGTAAAACAAACACTTACTAAGAATATTGAACTCACGGTGCATCCTATTTCTGTATCCAAAGACTTTGTGAATTTTGTTGAGAAGAATATTAAAAAACATCCGGGCAAATCTTCATTGCGTTTTACCATTCACGAACCAATCGAAAACTTAAAGATCAGCTTATACAATTACGAAAAAGGCTTTATGATGAATGATGAAATGGCTGAGTTTTTATTAAATAATCCCGACATAGAAGTTACAGTTGGGTTAGTAAACTAATATTATTCTGATAATTTTATTTTGTGTATAAAATTTATACTGCTGAAAATATTTCATAGCCTATCTTTATCCCACTCATAAAACCCTTGTATATGTTCCTTTTAGATTTAAAATTCGAAGGACTTATGCTTATTTTCATTTCGTTTGTATTAGTGCTGATTGCATTAATAGTCATTATGCATTTATTGCTGCGTAAATTAGGAGGTGCTTGGTTAAAAGATCTGAAAACAAGGTCATTATCCATCACTATGCTGTATTGGATGATTTGTATTGCTTTAGCTGCAGGCATTATTTACTTTGCTTTGTATTTTCATTATTCCATCACCGGAAAAGGCTTGTTGGAATAGTTATTTCAGCACCATTGTCAGGACTGACATGCATCTTCGTCATTAATCACAAGAGTGGATAAGTCAAATCTGCATGAATGAGGCATTGGATTTATATTTGACATCCTTAATCATCAACAATTAATCTTAAAAAATAAAAATTATGGCTTTAGAATTTACAGACGCCAACTTTCAAAAAGATGTGGTGGAAAGCGACCAATTAACCGTAGTGGATTTCTGGGCAGAATGGTGTGGCCCTTGCCGTGCTATCGGACCGGTAATTGAAGAATTATCCAAACAATACGAAGGAAAAGTAAAAGTGGGTAAAGTGAATGTGGATCATAATCCGCAAGTGAGCATGAATTATGGTATTACTTCTATCCCTGCTATTTTGTTTATCAAAGGCGGCAAAATCGTTGACAAACAAATTGGTGCTGTTCCTAAAACAGTATTAGATAAAAAAATTCAGGCACATTTATAAAAATATTGTGCGTTATTAAGTACTATCCTGTCTTTTATAAGGCAGGATTTTTTATGGCTATATCACCTTATATTTTAAAAGTTTTCATTTATCTTACAACATTCAAATACTCATCAGAATTCTTACCTAACCAAAAACAATTGCAATGAATATTAAGAACAGATTAACCATCATGAGTTTTTTACAGTTCTTTGTCTGGGGTGCATGGCTATTAACTATCGGAACTTATTGCTTTAATGCAAAAGGTTGGACCGGTGCTCAGTTTGGTGCTATCTTTTCAACCCTAGGTTTATCTTCTTTATTCATGCCTGCTATCACCGGCATCATTGCAGACAAGTGGTTGAATGCAGAGAAATTATATGGCATTCTGCATATCTTATATGGATTGATTTTATTGATTGTTCCGAAAGTAGATGACCCCAATACTTTGTATTATGTAATTTTTGGTGCAATGATTTGTTACATGCCTACCATCTCTTTATCAAATTCTATTGCCTACAATATTTTAAAAAGAGACGGATTTGATGTAGTAAAAGTATTTCCACCCATCCGTGTTTGGGGAACCATTGGTTTTATTGTAGCCATGTGGACCACCAACCTTACCGGCAGTAAAGCCAATGCCAATCAATTTTATATTGCATCGTTAGTAGCCATTATATTAGGCGTATATTCTTTCAGCTTACCCAAATGCCCGCCGGAAAGAACCATTTCGAAAGATGCAAGTTTTATGGAACAATTAGGCTTGAATGCTTTTAAATTATTTGCCAATTATAAAATGGCATTGTTCTTTTTATTCTCCTTATGCCTGGGTGCTGCTTTGCAATTAACCAATATGTATGGAGATTCTTTCTTAGATGATTTCAAACATATTCCGCAGTATGCAGATTCATTTGTGGTAAAATATTCAACCATCATCATGTCTATCTCTCAAATATCTGAAACGGTATTTATTTTAACCATTCCTTTCTTCTTAAAAAGATTCGGTATTAAAAATGTAATGCTGTTCTCCATGCTGGCATGGGTTTTACGTTTCGGATTATTTGGATTTGGCAATCCCTCTGATGGTTTATGGATGATCATTCTTTCCTGTATTGTGTACGGAATGGCATTTGATTTCTTCAATATCTCCGGATCCTTATTTGTTGAAACATCTACCGATTCATCCATTCGTTCCAGTGCACAGGGATTGTTTATGATGATGACCAATGGTTTTGGTGCCTATATCGGCAGTAAAGTAAGCGGCTATGTTATTGATACTTATTTTACTCATGATGGAAACAAAGACTGGCACAATATCTGGCTGTCATTTGCAGTGTATTCTTTAGTGATTGCTATTGCCTTTTCCATCATGTTTAAACATAAACATGATCCTGAAGCTCTGGTAACAGTTCATCATTAATGATTAAACAAGATTGTTGAAATAAGAAAAAACTAATTCTTTTTTTTGAAGGATATGCTATTTGTCAGTTTATCAATACTGCTTAGACATAACTTTGCACTGCAAAAATGATTATGATGATTCAAACTATTTCAGACCCCAATAATATTTTACATTCAGTTGCAGATTATCAATTAAAACATATCGGAGAAAAAGTACTTAATCAGGAGCGCATCAGTTTTGATGAAGGTGTTGCTCTGTTTGAAAAAGGTTCACTCTCCTATCTTGGTGCCTTAGCCAATTATGTTCGCGAACAAAAGCATGGCAATAAAACTTATTTCAACAGAAATTTTCATATCGAACCAACTAATATTTGTGTGTTCAGTTGTAAGTTCTGTTCTTATTCACGTTTGTATGCACATAAAGAAGAAGGCTGGGAATTATCTATTAACGATATGCTGAACATTGTAAAAAAATACGATGGTGTGCCTGTTACCGAAGTACATATTGTAGGTGGAGTTCATCCAAAAATGAATTTGCAATTCTTTACAGAATTATTTAAAGCCATTAAAGCACATCGCCCCGATCTGCACATTAAAGCATTTACGCCTGTTGAATTAGATTATATTTTTTCTAAAGCAAAAGTGAGTTATGCAGAAGGCATGAAAATTTTACACGAAGCCGGACATGATTCTTTACCCGGTGGTGGTGCAGAGATTTTTCATCCTGAAATAAGAACACAAATCTGTGCCGATAAAGTAGATGCCGATGGATGGTTGGCCATTCATAAAACCGCCCATCAATTGGGTATGCACAGCAATGCCACTATGTTATACGGACATATTGAAAAATATTGGCATCGTGTTGACCATATGGAAAGATTAAGACAATTGCAGGATGAAACCGGTGGCTTTAATACTTTTATTCCTTTGAAATTCCGCAATAAGGATAATGATATGAGCAATGTTCCGGAATCTACAGTTGTGGAAGATTTGAAAATGTATGCGGTTGCCCGTTTATACATGGATAACTTTCCGCACTTAAAAGCCTATTGGCCCATGTTGGGCAGAAAGAATGCACAACTGACTTTAAATTTTGGCGTGGATGATATTGACGGAACCATTGATGATTCTACCAAAATTTACAGCATGGCAGGCAGTGAAGAACAATCTCCCTCTATGAATACGGCCGAATTGGTTACTTTAATTAAACAGGTAAAACGCCAACCTGTTGAACGCGATACTTTGTATAATGTAATTAAAGATTACAGTGAAGTAACATTAACCGAATTAGACCCTTCGATGAATTGATTGAATGAAACTATATAAACCTCCGATGCCTTTAAGACCTCGGAGGTTTTTGTTTTAGAAGATACTACTCCAAATGCTACCTTATTGTATGCAGTTTTCCCTGAAGAGGAGCAAATTGCTCTGAAAAGAATCTAATTAGGTTCGGTGAGGAGAAAACTTTCCCCGAAAAGAACCAAATTTTCCCAAATGAAGAGAAAATTGCTCTGAAAAGAGTCTAATTAGGTTCGGCGAGGAGAAAACTTTCCCTGAAGAAGTCCAGGTTTACCCAAATGAAGAGAAAATTGCTCTGA
>CAIRTF010000155.1 GCA_903881425.1 uncultured Chitinophagaceae bacterium
TGATTGAGAGTGTTTAAACCTTTCATCAAATTTGCATTGGGTGAAAATGTAAAACGCACTACTTCTCAAAACAACAATCGCTTCCCTGATACAAGAATGGGTGTTGATCAGGTAATGAACGATGCATTCGCTCGTGCGAAAGATTATGAAGCTGCGATGAAAGCCGATCCATCGCACACAAGAAAAGATTTGGAATTAGAAACATTGGTTGAAATTTTAAATAAAAAGCGTTTCATCACCTGCCACTCTTATGTGCAAAGTGAAATTACTGCAGCGATGAGAATCGGTGATAAATTCGGATTTAGATTCAACACCTTCACGCATATTTTGGAAGGATATAAAGTTGCAGATAAAATGAAAGCTCATGGTTCTAATGTTTCTACTTTCTCTGATTGGTGGTATTATAAACAAGAAGTAATTGATGCGATTTCTTACAATGCCGCTATTATGCAAAAAGCGGGATTGAATGTTTGTATTAATTCTGATGATGCAGAACAGGCTCGTCGTTTAAATCAAGAAGCGGGAAAGGTTGTGAAGTATGGCGGTGTTAGTGAAGAAGAAGCGTTAAAAATGGTAACATTAAATCCCGCAAAAGCATTGCACGTTTCTGATAAAGTTGGAAGTATTAAAGTTGGAAAAGATGCGGATGTTGTTGTTTGGAGCGATCATCCATTAAGCATTTATGCAAAAGCAGAACAAACAATTGTTGATGGAATAATTTATTTCGACAGAACAAGAGATCTCGAAACAAGAAAGAAGATTGCCGCAGAACGTAATCGTCTCGTTCAAAAAATGAATGGCGAAAAAAGAAGTGGTGCTCCGGTTCGTGCAGCAGAACCAAGCTGGCAATTTATTTTAAGTTGTGGCGATCACGACCACCACGATGGTTTAATTACTGTCGATATTCAGGAAGATGATTCCATTAACAACTAAACCTATCAATCATGAAAAAAATATTTTTAAACATTACAGCTTTGTTGTTTTTGTCGGCTTTCGCAAAAGCACAGGAAACGGTTTATCCTGCAAAAGACTTCAAAGGAAAATTATACATCACCAACGGAACGGTTCATGTTGGTAACGGTTCTGTTATTGAAAACGCAACCATTGAAGTAAACAACGGAAAAATTGTTCGCGTAGGAACAGATATTACTACTGGCAAAGACGATAAAGTAATCGATGCAAAAGGAAAACAAGTTTACCCGGGTTTAATTTTATCTTCTACCGACCTTGGTTTAAAAGAAATAGCCAACGGTGTAAGGGGTAGTAACGATTATGTAGAAATCGGTGATCTAAATCCCGGTGTTCGTTCAATTGTTGCATACAATACCGATTCTAAAGTAATCGGCACATTAAGGGCAAATGGAATTTTATTAGCAAGCATAACACCCGAAGGCGGTGAGATCAGCGGTACATCATCCGTTGTTCAATTAGATGCATGGAATTGGGAAGATGCAGCATATAAATATGATAATGGTATTCATATTAACATGCCAAGTTTTATTCAGCGTTTTGGCAGAAGAGGCGGCGGTGGCGGTATTCCCGCAGGAATTGCAGGAAGATTTGGAGCTGGTGCAGGTGCTGATGCAGATCCTGCTAAACAAGCATTGGAAAAGTTGGAAGAGTTAAAAGCTTTTTTCAGACAAGCAAAAGCTTATTTGCAAGAAGCATCTCACAAAGAAACTAATTTAAAATTTGAAGCGGTAAAAGGTTTGTTCGACAAAAAACAAAAATTGTTTGTTCATGCGGATCAAGTAAAACAAATGTTGGCGGCAATTGATTTTATAAAAGAGTTTGGATTTGATATTACCATTATTGGTGCCAGCGAAAGTTTTCAAATTGCTGATTTATTGAAAGCAAATAATGTTTCTGTGATCTTAAATCAAGAACATGCTTTGCCCGCAACAGAAGATGATGATGTGGATCAACCATTTAAAACACCCGCTGCTTTACAAAAAGCAGGAGTATTATTTGCATTGAATGATACCCACGATGAAAGTCGTTATCGCAATCTTTCTTATAATGCGGGAACGGCCGCAACTTATGGTTTAACAAAAGAACAAGCCCTACAAGCCATTACACTAAATGCTGCAAAAATCTTAGGCATTGATGATAAAACAGGAAGCTTGGAAGCCGGCAAAGATGCCAATATTGTTGTTGCCGACGGAGATATTTTAGACATGAAAAGCAGCAATGTAGTATATGCTTTTATTCAGGGCAGACAAGTAAGTTTGGATAACAAACAAAAACAATTGTACGAGAGATATAAGTACAAATACGGAATTAAATAATTAACTATTTTTCTTGTAAAGAAGGCATTGTGTTTTACAATGCCTTCTTTTTTTATCCAAACCTTTCTCTACCTTAGCCTCATGCAGAAAAAATTATTTCTACTCGATGCTTTTGCTTTGATCTTTCGTGCTTATTATGCTTTGATTCGCAATCCGCGTATCACATCAAAAGGTAAAAATACCAATGCACAGTTTGGTTTTACGAATGCTTTGTTTGAACTCATCAACAAAGAAAAGCCAACGCATATTGCTGTATGCTTTGATGTTGCCGGCAAAACAGAACGTCATACAGATTTTGCTGATTATAAAGCAAACAGGCAAGAAGCTCCTGAAGATTTATTAGCAGCAGTTCCTGATATAAAAAAAATAATCGAGGGATTTAATATTCCCGTTATTGGTGTGGAAGGATACGAGGCAGATGATGTAATTGGCACATTGGCATGGCAAGCACATGATGCGGGTTATGATGTATTTATGGTAACGCCGGATAAAGATTATGGTCAATTGGTTCGTGATGGTATTAATATTTATAAGCCCGGCTATCAGGGTGGCGATGTAGAAATAATGGGGCCAAAAGAAGTTTGTGAAAAATGGAATATTGAAAGGGTCGATCAGGTGGTTGATATGCTGGGATTAATGGGTGATGCCGTTGATAATATTCCGGGTATTGCAGGTGTTGGAGAAAAAACCGCAGCAAAATTGTTGAAAGAATATGGAACCTTAGAAAATGTTTTAGCTAATGCTGATAATATCAAGGGCTCATTGGGAGAAAAAATAAGAGCCGGAAAAGAGAGTGCTATCATGAGTAAAAAATTAGCAACCATCATTACAAAATCTCCGGTTGAATTTCATGAAGAGAATTTTAAAATGAAAGATTGGAACAAAGAAGAATTGAAAGAAGTATTTGCAGAATTAGAATTTAAAACACTGGGAAAACGAATACTGGGAGAGGATTTCAACATGTTTCAATCTGCGCCGGTTGGTGTACAGACAGATCTTTTTGGTAATGTGGTAGAAGCGGATATAACAAAAACAAAAGCACAAAAAGAGGCCATTGCAGAAGAAAATAAAAGCGAAGCTTTGTCGGCCGATAAAAATATTCATAACACAAAACATATTTATCATTTAATAGATGATGATAGAAAAATAAAAGAATTAATTGAAACACTTCAATCTCAAAAAGAAATTTGTTTCGATTCAGAAACAACGGGATTGGATGCAAATCAGGCAGAATTGGTTGGCTTAAGTTTTTCTTTTAAAGAACACGAGGCTTATTATATTCCTTGTCCGCCCAACAGAGATTCAACATTAAAAATTCTTCATCAGTTAAATTCTCTCTTTTCAGATGCAACAAAAACATGGATAGGTCAAAATATTAAATACGACATGTTGGTGTTAAAATGGTATGGTATAGAATTGAAAGGAAATGTTTATGATACCATGTTAGCACATTATGTAATTGAGCCGGAAGGCAAGCGTAGTATGGATTTGCTAAGTGCTCAATATTTACAATACGAGCCCGTACACATTGAGGAGTTAATTGGCAAGAAAGGGAAGGCACAAGGAAATATGCGTGATGTTGAAGTAGAAAAAATAAAAGATTATGCGGCAGAAGATGCGGATATTACCCTGCAGCTAAAACACGCATTGCATCCTTTGTTGAAAGAAAAAGAAGTAGAGAAAGTGTTTTATGAAGTAGAAAATCCATTGGTAAAAGTGTTGGCGGATATGGAGTATGAAGGAATAAAAATTGATGAAACATTCTTAAAAGATTATAGCAAAGAATTAGCAAGAGATGCGAAAACAGCCGAAGAGCGAGTATATAAAGATGCCGGTGTTCGATTCAATCTGGCATCACCAAAACAATTGGGCGAAGTTTTATTTGATAAATTAAAGCTGGATGATTCAGCAAAAAAAACAAAAACAGGACAATATCAAACAGGTGAAGACATACTGCTAAAACTCGCTGCCCGCGGGCATTCCATTGCAGACGATATTTTAACTTTCAGAGAATTAACCAAACTGCAATCAACATATGTAGATGCTTTACCCGAAATGATCAATCCAAAAACAGGAAGAGTTCACACCTCATATGCACAGGCGGTTGCTGTTACCGGAAGACTATCCAGCAATAATCCTAATCTTCAAAATATTCCTATCAGAACAGACCGCGGAAGAGAAATCAGAAAAGCATTTGTTCCGAGAGACAAGAACCATGTTTTAATCAGCGCAGATTATTCTCAAATAGAATTAAGAATTGTTGCGGCTATTAGTGGTGATATAAATATGTGCGACGCTTTTAAACACGGAAAAGATATTCATACGGCTACAGCAGCAAAAGTGTATAATGTTGAAGAAAAAGATGTTACTAAAGAAATGCGTTACAAAGCAAAGAGCGTGAACTTCGGCATTATTTATGGACAAGGTGCATTTGGTTTAGCAGATAATTTAGGGATATCAAGAACAGAAGCAAAAGAGATTATTGATAATTATAAGAGAGAATTTTCCGGCATTAATAAATACATGGATGATACCATTAATTATGCAAGAGAGCATGGTTATGTACAAACATTGATGGGAAGAAAAAGATGGTTGAGAGATATTAATTCATCCAACTTTACCGTTCGCGGGTTTGCAGAGCGCAATGCAATTAATTCGCCTATACAGGGAAGCGCTGCAGATATGATTAAGTTGGCGATGATTAAAATTCATCATGCAATAAAAAAAGAAAAATTAGAAAGTAAAATGATATTACAGGTGCATGATGAGTTGGTTTTTGATGCTGTTCAAAAAGAATTGGATATTTTAAAACCACTGATACTCGAAAACATGCGCTCTGCCTTAATTTTACCAAATGATGTTCCGGTTGAAGCGGAATTGGGTGTTGGAGAAAACTGGTTGGTGGCACATTAAAAATATTATGGACAATAAAGAATTGATAGAAAAATTTTATTCTGCTTTTCAACGATTGGATTATACAACTATGCAAAGTTGTTATGCCAATGATATAATATTCAACGACCCTGTTTTTGGAATACTTCAAAATGGCGAGCCACAAGCTATGTGGGAAATGCTTTGCAAACGAGCACAAAATTTTTCTCTTTCTTATAGTCATATAGAATTGATTGATAAAGAATATGCAACATGCAATTGGACGGCAACCTATTTATTTGGTAAGCAGAAAAGAAAAGTCATTAATCATATAAAAGCATACTTAAAAATAAAAGATGGATTGATTGTTGAACATACCGATCATTTCAATTTATATAAATGGAGCAAACAAGCGCTGGGTATGATGGGATTTTTATTTGGCTGGACTTCGTGGATGCAAAACAAAATAAAAAAGCAAGCCCTAGATGGTTTGCAAAAATTTATGAAAGAAAAATAATAATTATTTCTTCTTGTAAATAGGAACCGTGCTGCATGGCTCGCCATACATGATGCTTTTAACAACAGGCCTTAGTTTGTTGGTGATAGCAACATAGGCAGACTCGGGAATGGCAACATCGCCACAGCCCTTTACAACAATTCGCTTATCAATAAATTCATCTACGTTAATTGTATCAATGTTTTTTTGAAGAATTATTTCAATCAATTTCTTTTCATCTCCAAACACAATATTTTTTGCAAACGGTTGCAAATAACTTGCCGCTAACATGTTTGCCCACATAGGGATAATTGCATCCGCGGTACAAGTAATCGCCACATATTTATCTTTATATTGTTCCCAGTCGGTTGTTTGCAGCGCAGCACGAAAATCCTTTTCTTTTAATATCAATCCCATAAATAAATAATCCTTCAGGTCAAATATTTTTATTTCTCCTTTTGGATATAATTCTTCGAGATCAAAACTTATCAATCCGCTTTCTGCTACCTTATTAATAATGCTTTCGCTCATGTTAATGTAAAAGTACAACTAAGCGTGGCTTATTGTTTTCGCTAAAAGAAAAACCCCGCAATTGCGGGGTTTTATCATTATAATTAAACTCATTCAATTAAAAGAACTTGCTTCTGTAATCCTTAACGGATGCGGCTTTTCGCAATGCGCTGACGCCACGATTTGCGGCCATCTTCTGATTTTGTAATAATTGTTGACGAATAGATGCCTCTGCACTACTGCCCGCAACAGCACCAATATTATTTACCTTAACAACAAAAACTCCGGTACTTCCTGCAATGGGTTCGCTAATTTTTCCTTGATATGTTTTATTAAAAGCGGCCCCTACTAATTTAATTTCATTTCCAACGGCAGGTACAAACAAACTTCCAAAAGACAGGCTATCTGTTTTTTGAACCGTTACAGCGGCGCTTGCTGCAATGGCTTCTAATGTGTTTCCTTTAAGCTTAGCAATAATTTGTTTTGCTTTCTTTTCGTTGCGCACAAAATTTTCTACCAATGGGCGAGCCAATTGAATAGCCGGAGATCCGGGCTTGTTACTATATGTTTGAATGGCAACTATATATTTTTCTCCAATTTCTGTAGGATCAGAAACATCTCCATCACCATGTTCGTATAACCATCTTACTAAGGTTCTGCTTTGTCCAAGCGAAGGAATGCTAAAGTCATTTTCTTTTACTTCTCCCGAAAATTGCATTGGTTTATTTAATTTAAGCGCATTTTCTTCGAATGCTTTTTTTGATTTTGCATCGGCCGCAAACTTTGCAGCAGCAGCATTTGCAGCACTCACCGTTTCGTTGCTGGGAGAAATTGCTTTAGATATATATGCAATTTTATAAGCGTCTTCGTTTCCTTTTAAAGAAAGTATTTCAATATAATGATAACCGTATTCTGTCGCCACAACACCCTTATCTCCAACCTTTCCGCTAAAACAAAAATCGTTGAATGAGGGAACCATTTGTGCAGTAGTAATATTATCATAAACACCGCCTTTTGTTTTACTTCCCGGATCATCAGAATATTTAACTACCAAAGAATCAAAGTTTGCACCGTTTCTAATGGCGGTTTGAATACTATCTGCTAATTTTTTAGCGGTACTATCTTCTCTAATTCTCTGACCAGATTGTCCGTCGATTGTTGCAATTAAAATATGACGAACTTTTGCGGTATCAGCCATTCTTTTTGTTCCTAATAATTTTGCAATAGCATAAGCACCTCCATCTAAATAAGGTCCATATACCTTTCCAACACCTTCTTTAATTATTGAATCTCTGTAGCGTTGTTTAATATTACTTTTTGTTACATATCCATCATAAAACTGCATGTCGCTTCCGGCTTTAGCCAAAAATGCTTTTACATCGGGGGTGCTAATAAATTCCGCTTTCATTGTTTCTAATTCGGTTCTTACTGCATTACTGTCTACACTGCTGGCAGATGCATCAAATGTTACATAAGAAAAGGTTCTTTCTTCTTCCTCTTTATCATATTCTTTCAAATGTTTTTTAACATAGGCACCAATTTCTTCATCACTTACTTTAATGCTGCTATCTGCAATACTTGAATATGGAACATATACATAAGAAGCAGACGCAACCGAACTATTATCGGCCTGTTGTTTTTCAACCAACCATTTTGGAACATAGGCTGATTGTTGCAAGAGTGCCTGATATTTATTTTGCAAACTATTCTCCACAGCGGGATCAACATAAATTTGTTTGATCATCTTTCTCTGCTCTTCATTCTTTGATTTTTTTATTTGAGCAAAGGCTTGTTTAGCTTCATCAACTTTAAATTGACCGGTTTGAGGATCGGTGAATTCTCTTTTTAAAGGAGAGTTCTCTCCAAATAAAATATCGTCTAATTCTTTCTGACCACAGGTTAATCCCAATCTGTCGTATTGATCTTGCATGATAATTTTATTCACCATTTGATTCCAAACACCCGGAATCATTTGTTCTCTTGGCGGAGATTGCTGACCATACATTTTTTGTTGGAAGGCAATTTCCTCTTCGAATGTGGTTCGCTCTATCTTTTCGCCATTTACTTTTCCAATGGTTGTAGTATTGCTGAATAAATTACCTCTGCCATAAAATCTGTCTTGCAGAATAAAAGCAATCAATGCTAGTGCAATTAATCCTGAGATGATCCAGGCTCCTTTATCACGAATACTTTGAATAACTGACATACTATTATTTATTATAAATAGGGAATTTTAAGGATGGCAAAAATAGGGGAATTAAACTATTGAACAAATTGTGGAAAAACCAATCTTTTCTTGTGCTGTAAATACTTTTAAAGGAAGGGGTGCTGATAATTTGTGGTGTTTTATATAACAAGGCTATTTATTAATTCACATTAGCTCGTTAATAACCCTTATTTGTGGTGCATAAATCATAATTTTAAACTTAAAAATGTTAAAACCTATATAACATCTTTCCCCTTTTTTCCTCTTTTATAGAAAATAGGTTTTATAAGCACTAATTATGATCTCTTAATTAACAGTGCGGAACTTGTGATTATTAATTTATTGATAATTGTTATTAGAGCTATCCTCTATTGTTTATAAATCAATTAAACTATTATTGTATCTAGAAGTAGTTAATTGAATATCATGTTAATTGATGTTGATAAACCAACTCTTGTTCACTTTCTCTCTTGTGTATAATTAAGTTATTAAGAAATACACACGCTTAATAGTAGTAGGTTATTTATAAAAATGTATTATTAAATAAATACTACAGGGGTTATAAACATTGGCTTATTTAATTAAAAGAAATTTTTTTATAGTGATGGGTTTATTAACTTAGGTTTGTTTAAACAATTAAAAATTAAATGAACCAGCCTAATAACAAACAAGCCAACACGATAAAAGGTGGAGGAATTTTTGAATAAGTGAGAAAAATAAAAGTAACAACAATGACAGCTAAATTATTTATCCATGTAATCTGTTTACTCCATAGTTGAATAAATACAATATCTTTCATTAAATACATGGTTGCACCGAACATAATTCCAACAACAGCTGCATTAATACCTTCTAATGAACGATAAATGACAGCATATTTTTTTAATTTATTCCAAACCGGAAAAAAGAATAAAACCAACAAGGCACTTGGTAAAAAAATACCGATAGCGCCCAATACACAACCTATTAATTGTTGAGAGGTGCTATTTTCTGTTCGCATTACCATTCCGCCGGTGAATGCACTAATTGAAAAAACAGGCCCGGGAATAGCCCTTACAATTCCGGAACCGGTTAAAAACTCATCTTTATTCATCTTCAACACATCACGCTTATTCTCTTGAATTTTTTTAGTTTCCGGTCTTACAACATATTGATTATACATCATTGGTATTAATACATCACCACCACCAAAAACAAAACTCCCAAAACGATAAGTGTTTTCAAAAAGGTTAAAAGATTTTCTATTTTTCCAATTTTGCGTAGTGGCTGTTTCAGATAAATATCCCGCCAAAGCGAAAATGAAAACAAAAATGAGAATATTGCCCCATTTTATTTTTTTAGGTGGAATTTCTTTTTGAGGAATTCTTTTACTACTGAAATTAGTGGCTATTCCCCCGGTAACAATTAATACCGGAATAGTCCACGGAGTTTTAAAAGCGAGAAATGTTGTAATAGCAGCAACACACATAATTACTTGTGTGATGGTATTATTAATAGCGATCTTAAATATTTTAAAACAAGAATAGGCTATAAAACCAACCGCCATTGGCTCAATGAATTTAAACACATGAATATCAAAACCCATATCATCAAAATAATCCAACAAAAATGATAATGCACCCATAATTAAACAGGCCGGTAAAATCCATATCAATAAAGTAATAATAGCCAACATAATTCCACCCCTTTTATAACCTATCAACGTTAAGGTTTGTGTGGAAGAAGCACCCGGCAGCATGTTACAAAAACTTACAAAATCGAGAAGCTCGTGTTCGGTTACATCTTTTCTTTTTTGAACAAATGTTTTCATCATCATTCCATAATGTCCTTGTGGCCCACCAAAAGCAGTAAGGCTGTATAAAAGAACAGTACGCAAAAAGGGTATGTGACGAAGTAGTTTCATTTAAAAACAGAACTTTAAAGTAAACAATTTTTTTTATAGAATATATTTACGTTTTTAAAGAAGATTAGAATTAGTAAAGAAGTATTATTAAATGATCAGAATAAAATAATTTATGAGACAAGTAATTTTTTTAGGAACATTATTATTTTTATTTGGTTGCAGTAATAAATATCAGCGATTTGTAAAAAATTATACCTTTAAAAGTGTTGATGGAAAACCTGATTACAGCAATTTAGATTATTGGGCAGCACATCCCTATAAACACGATCCAAGCGACAGTGTTTCAAAACCAATGATAGAAAATTATCGTCCAGATTCAACTGTTGATATTTTCTTTTTGTATCCAACAACCTATACCGATGCTGCAAAGAGTTCCGGATGGAATGCGCCAATTGATAGCGCTCTGTTAAATGCAAAAACAGATTACAGCACTATCTTATATCAAGCAAGTATTTTTAATAATGCCGGAAGAATATTTGCACCAAGATACAGGCAAGCTAATTATTGGAGTTATTTTCCAATTACAAAGGAAGATAGTGTTAATGCATTTAATTCTTTTGAAGAAGCATATAGCGATATTAAAAAAGCGTTTGAATATTATTTAGAACATTGGAATAAAGGAAGACCCATTATTATTGCTTCACATAGTCAAGGAACAACACACGCCAAAAGATTATTGAAAGAATTTTTTGAAGGAAAGAATTTACAAAACAAATTAGTGGTTGCATATATTGTTGGCATTCCTGTAGAAGAAAAATATTTTTCTTCATTAAATCCATGTGATGAACCCAATCAAACAGGATGTTTTTGTACCTGGAGAACATTTAAACAAAACTATGAGTCAGATTATGTGAAGAATGAGAAAGAAAAAATAATAGTGACCAATCCATTAACATGGAATACCACACAACCTCTTGCTAACAGATCACTAAACAACGGATCTGTTTTATTAAATTTTAATAAATTAAATAAGCACGTTGCAGACGCTAATATCCACAATGGAATACTGTGGACACGCAAACCAAAATTTTTTGGAAATATTTTTTATAACAGCAAAAACTATCATGTAGCAGATTTTAATTTATATTATGTAAGTGTTCGGGAAAATGTACAACAACGAATTAATGCATATTGGAAAAAATAAGGCCTCACTAAAAAGCAAGGCCAATTGTTATACATACCCCCAATTGAAAAATTTATAAGGATCGTGGATCTAAATATCGGATGTGCATGGATTAAAAAACGGGCATTTATAAAAAGACACGATTTAAAAGAAAACCGCTGCCTTGATATGTCAAGTATGATGCCAAAAAAACAAAAAAGATTAATGGCTGACTAAAAAATCACCCGATCGGGTGATTCATCTTTTTCAAAATTAATTTGTTTAATTATTTTTGGATAGCATAATATATAAATCAACAAATTCTAGGCAATTGTTCCCCGGTTAAATAATTTACAACCCGCTTTCCTCCAACTCTGCTTTTCATAATTACTCTTCCGGCATTGTTATTCGTAACCTCACCAATGATGGCCGCATTAATTCCATTACTATGTTTTTTTAATGCAGATAAAAAATCATTTGCAATTTCTTTTTTTACAACAGCCATAAACAATCCCTCGTTAGCTACATATAACGGATCTAATCCTAACATTTCGCAAGCCCCATCTACTTGTTCATCAATGGGAATTAATTTTTGATCGAGATAAAATCCCAATTTTGTTAACTCTGCAATTTCATTCAACACAGAAGCAACACCACCGCGAGTAGGGTCACGCAAAAATTTTATATTGTTTCCAAATTCTTCTACAAGAGAAAGAATGGTGTGATTTAAATTAGTAGTATCACTTTCAATGCTCGTTTCAAATTCTAATCCCTTTCTTAAACTCATGATCGCAATACCATGCGATGCAATATTGCCGCTTACAATTATTACATCACCCGCTTCAATATTGTTGTGATGAATATTTGCTTTAGGATGAATGATGCCAATACCGGAAGTATTTATAAAAATTTTATCTCCCTTTCCTTTCTCTACAACCTTTGTATCGCCTGTTACAATTTTGATGCTCGCTTTATCTGCAGCTTCTTTTATACTTACCAATACTTTCCAAAATTCTTCCATGGTAAAACCCTCTTCGATAATAAAACCCAAGGATAAATATTTTGCTTCTGCCCCACACATCGCCAAATCATTCACCGTTCCGTTAATAGCGAGATCGCCAATATTTCCGCCCGGAAAAAAAATAGGAGAGATCACATAACTATCTGTACTAAATGCAACTTTTCCGTTTATTTCAAAAATTGCACCGTCGTGTTGTTGATCTAATAAATCGTTTTTAAAAATATCAAATACTCCGCTTTGCAATAAACGATGCGTTAATAATCCACCACTACCATGACCCAATGTAATTACATCAAAATCAAATTTTGGCATAGGACATTGCAGGTTCATTTTAATTTTTTCATTCATAAGTCATCATTAAAAGAAAATGCTGAAACTTAATTTAGCTGCAAGTTTTGTTCCCGGCGTAAAACAAATTTCTTCAATGGGAGCAGCTTCGTTTTTTAATCTGCTGACGGTATCAAATTGTGTCTCTTTCCATTTCACATTAAAAATATTATTTACTGTTATGCCTATTTCATATTTCTGCTTTGTATAGTTTAATACAAAATCATTTACAAAATAACCAACAGCGGTTAGTGAATAATCTTCGTTTGCCGGACGATTACCCAACCAACGATAACGCAAACTTCCATTAATACCATTTGTATTTTTATAAGTTATTCCGCCCGTGCTGCTCCAAACCGGCGCTAAAGGAATATAATTTTGCCCTTTTACTTCATCAATAAATCTTCCGTGAGCATAATTTATATCGGCGTCAATATAAACAGATTTAACGGGTTCATATCTCACAGAAAAATCAATTCCCGTTCTTTGTGTTTTGCCTGATGGTTGCGGTGTTCCATCATCTCCGTTGTATACAAACTCCTGATCTAAATACAAATACCATAAAGCTGGTTGAAACAATAAATTTTTTATTGGCTTGAGTATAATACCCAAATCAGCAGAATAAGCAGCGGGTAAAATTTGTCTTCCATTTTCAACCACACAAACCCTTGTATCATTTGAATGAAAACCCTTACCAAGATTTAAATAAAATTGTGTGCTGTTATTTTGATGATAGTAAAAACTAATTTTAGGGCTGATGATTGCGGCGTTTGCTTTGAACACGCTATCGCTTTTTAAATGATCTTGATACAAATTAAAGAACCGATCGAAACGCAAGCCCGCATTGATGCTTAGCTTTTCGTTTAATTTGATGGTTTCGTTAATATACGCAGCCGCATCTGTTTCTGTAATGTTACCAAACATTAATCTGTTTAATAAAACGAAACGATCTTTTGTATGTGATAACTCAGAATTATTTGTAATGTCTTGCCTGAAATTTATTCCCGCCTCTGTAATAAATTGTGTTAAACCAATAAAAGATTGATGATGATAGCTTCCATTATAACCAAATAAATTTCTGGATTCTTTCTGTCGGATTTGATCGCCATTGATCGGATCGTCTAAATAAAAAGTAAAGTTGGTATGCAGATCAAAATGATAATTAGAGTAATAAAATTGATTTTTTAAAAAGGAGCCATCTTTTAAAGTATTAATCAATTGTGCATTGATATTGCTTCGTGATGTTTCACCGCCTTCGGTTGAATCGATCGCACCATAAAACCCAATCAATCCCTCATTAACGGCACGCTCTGGAATTTGTCCTGATGCATTCCATTTACTCCAAAATGTAGATGCCGAAAATATCAAATAAGTTTTATCAGAAATTTTTCCATTGTATTTGGTAAAGAGATTAAATCGATTAAAATTCTGGGGATGATCGAAATAAGCATTTGAATAGGCAAACTCAGATGCAACATACCATGATTGTTGTTTGGCTTTTGCATCTTCATTCAATAAATTAAACATACCCAATGCACGGTAAGTATCAAACATGCCGCCTTCTAATTTTACCAAATTATTATTCAGACCATTTTTTGTTTTAAGATCAACAAAGCCGGATGTGGTAAAATTTCCTTTAGATGCGTTATAAGGACCCTTTTGAAAATCAACCAGCTCAATGGTTTCAGGAATAATAAAATGCATATCCGCATAACCCTGTCCGTGTGCTTGCGAAACCATATTTACCGGCATACCGTCTGCCATAATATTAATATCTGTTCCGTGATCACAATCAAAACCACGAACAAAAATTTGTTCTGCTTTGCCACCACCCTGATGTTGACCAATAAATAATCCCGGCACCATTCTTAAAATTTCCTGCGAATTATTTATGCCACGCATTTTAATATCCATCTTGCTGATGGTTGCATATTCTTTACCGGCTTTGGTATTAACGGTTACATTTTCTAATTGTATTTTTTGCGGATTTAATAAGACCGGTTGATTTGAATTGAAAGATGATAACAAAACGGTTTTATTTTCAAAACCAAGAGAATAAAATTGAATAGCCGTTGCGCCTGATATATTTTTATTAAAAATAAAATTTCCTCTTACATCTGTAACAGCACTGATATTAATCGGAAATAAGATAACCGAAACACCATCTAATGGAAGATTGGTTTTACTATCTAGTACAATTCCCGAAAAATTATCCTGTGCACAATACATTCATGATCATGTTGTGCATTTTTATCATTTGCATGCAATGGATTGGGTAGATGTAGTGAATGCATTAAAAGCAGATCCAAAGAAAACATCAGAGATTGCGCAAAGTATTTCTCATTGGCCAAAAAGCTCTCCGGGATATTTTAGTGATATTCAAACAAGAGTAAAAAAATTTGTTGAAAGTGGTCAGTTAGGAATTTTTGCAAATGGTTATTGGGGACATCCTGCATATAAACTTCCCGCTGAAATTAATTTAATTGGATTAGCACATTATCTCGAAGCATTAGAATGGCAAAAAGAAATTGTAAAAGTACATGCCATTTTTGGTGGTAAAAACCCACATCCTAATTATTTGGTTGGCGGTATGGCTTGCGCCATTGGTATTGATGATGTAAGTGGTATCAATGCAGAAAGATTGGCTTATGTTGGTCAGTTATTAAAAGATGGGAAAGAGTTTGTTGAACAAGTTTATATTCCTGATTTAATGGCCATCGCTTCTTTCTACAAAGATTGGGGTGCTATTGGTGGAGGATTGGGAAACTATTTAGTGTATGGGGATTTGCCAACCAATGGATATAGAGATACTTCATCTTATAAATTTCCTTCAGGTGCTATTTTAAATAAAGACATCAGCAAAGTATATGAAGTAGATCTTCGTAAAGAAGAAGAAGTACAAGAATTTATTACTCACTCATGGTACGATTATAAAGAAGGAAAAGATAAAGGGCTGCATCCATGGAAAGGAGAAAGTAAAATAAATTATAACGGACCAAAGCCTCCATTTGAACATTTGGATACAAGCAAAGAATATAGTTATTTAAAAACACCTCGATGGAAGGGCAATGCAATGGAAGTTGGTCCACTGGCTCGTGTATTAGTAGGTTATGCAAAAGGAAGAGAAGACTTCAAAGCCGTTGTAGACAAGGCTTTGAAAGATTTGAATGTTCCCGTTACCGCATTGTTCTCAACATTGGGAAGAACAGCTGCACGCGGATTAGAAAGCACATTGGTTGCACAATGGGGATTGGACTTCTTCGATCAATTAATAACTAATATTAAGAATGGTGATACAAGAATGGCAGAGATGACAAAATTCGATCCATCAACATGGCCGAAAACAGCAATGGGCGTTGGACATACCGAAGCGCCTCGTGGTGCATTGGCACATTGGATTAATATCGAAGATGAAAAGATTGCTAATTATCAATTGGTGGTTCCAACAACATGGAATGCATCACCAAGAGACAATAAAGGACAACTATCTGCTTATGAATCTTCTTTATTAAATACTCCGGTGGCTGATGAAAAACAACCGCTTGAAATTATCAGAACCATTCACAGCTTCGATCCTTGTATGGCTTGCAGTGTGCATGTGTATGATGAAGAAGGAAAACATATCAGTCGTATAAATATTTTGGGTGATTAATCATTAAAATAATTTTATGGCAACAAATTTTTTGCATGTTCATCGGCTTCGCAGAGTATATGTTTGGGAATTGCCGGTAAGATTTTATCATTGGCTGAACGCATTGGTAATACTTACATTAATTGCAACAGGTTTTTATATTGCTAATCCATTAGCATTGGAAAGCCAACACGAAGCAACAGGAAAATTCACCATGGGTTGGGTTCGCTATATTCATTTTGCAGCAGCCTATCTTTTCTTTTTTAATTTTTTATTTCGTTTGTATTGGGGATTTGTTGGAAATAAATACGCGAACTGGAGACAGTTTGTACCCATCTCTAAAAAATTCTTTAAAGAAATGTGGTATGTTTTTAGAATGGATATTTTAATGTTGAAAGGAAGAGAGCATATGAGTATCGGACACAATGCAATGGCCGGATTTATTTATTTTCTAACTTTTATTGCTTTTTTGGTTCAATGTCTTACCGGTTTTGGTTTATATGCGCCAATGAGTAGTTGGTGGTTACCAAAATTATTTGCCTGGGTACCTGCGGTTTTTGGTGGAGATATTTTAACCAGGCAAATTCATCATTGGTCCATGTGGTTCTTTATTCTTTTTGCAGTGATACATGTTTACTTGGTGTTTTACCATGATTATGTAGAGGGCAGAGGAGAAATGAGCAGTATGGGTGGCGGATGGAAATTTATAGAAGAAGAAGTGTTTGAAAGAAATCATCATCAAACACCAAATCCGGAAAAAAAATAAAATCGCAACATGCTACAACAACAAAAGATTCTGATATTAGGAATAGGAAACTATTTAATGGGAGATGAAGGCGTTGGCGTGCATGTGGCTAAAAGATTGCAAAAAGAAAATTTACCGCCCGATGTTGACGTCCTTGATGGCGGCACGGGCGGTTTTCATTTACTGTCTTATTTCGAAGGATATGATACGCTCATATTAATTGATGCAACACTAGATAATAATCCCAATGGAACTATTCGATTAATTAAACCTCGCTTTGCACAAGACTTTCCTAAA
>CAIRTF010000156.1 GCA_903881425.1 uncultured Chitinophagaceae bacterium
CAGCATAACTTAAATAAGGATCGCTCAACGCACTACCCACTAAATGCGTAGTGTGTGCACTAACATTACCACCTTCATGATCGGCATGAATGGTCATGTACAAACGCATTAACTCATGAAAACTTTCATCTTCATAACCCAACATGTGTGCAAAATTTCCTGCCCAATCCAATAAACCATTAGGCTGAATATGTTCTTTGTTTTTATATTTTCTGCGATAGATGTATGCAGCAATACGAGGTAAGCGTGCAATCAAATCCATGGCATCATCATACATCGGACTCCAATAATCTTTTTTATTGATGCCTTTTGAGTATTCTCTGGCAAAATTACTTTCTGTTTGCAATGCCATTACGCCAATTACAAACATCGTCATCGGATGTGTGTTTAACGGTAATTTATCGATTGTTGCAAATACATGTGTGGGCACATGACTTCTTCTTTGCCATACACTGGTTAAATGATGTACATCTGCTTCAGTGGGCAACTCTCCTAATAACATCAATAAAAACAATCCTTCGGGTAATGGTTCGCCGCCACCTTCTGCTTTGGGTAATTGCTTTTGTAATTCGGGAATAGTGTATCCGCGAAAACGAATACCTTCCTGTGCATCCAATAAACTGGTTTCGGTAACCAAGCCCGTAATACCACGCATACCCTGATATACCTGTGCCAATGTTACTTCACCAATCTTTTTATTACCATGCTCTTTTAAAAGATCTTTAATGGCTGCATTGGCAGCATCGGCTTTAGCTTTAAACGAATCTTTAATAACGCCCATGTATCTTAAATTTTATAGAGAAAAATATTTGTTTCCCCGCTTTAGAATATAAATCAGCTTCACTTGCGTCGCACACTTGTACAGCAACAATTCTATGCAAGATTTTCACCATACAATACCAAGCCCTAAAGATATATCAACACTATTGTTACAACAAAAGAATTACGCAAACGTTCGGAAGAAAGGATGAAAAATGAAGAAATTATCAAACGTGACTTAAAAGCAAATGTGAATTAAAAAGTATTGCAGAATTTTGAAATAAGATTGCTATTTTAGTTGGAGACAAACAACTACTATGGCAGCTAAGACAGAGCTATGGACAAAGGAACAAACAATTGTTGCTTTAAATCTTTATTGCAAAATTCCTTTCAATAGAGTTAGTTCAACCCATCCAGATATTGTTAGAATCGCAAAGGTGATAGGGCGAAGTCCAAATTCAGTGAAAATGAAAATTGGAAACTTTGGAAGTTTTGATCCTGAATTAAAACGAAAAGGGATTGTTGGTTTAGGAAATACAAGCAAGTTAGATAAAGAAGTATGGAATGAATTTAATAATGATTGGAATACACTTGCATTTGAAAGTGAAGTATTAATTTCTAAATTCACTAACCAACCTCTTGAAAAACGAATTGAAATAAATGTTGAGGATATTCCATTAGGAAAAGAAAGATTAACAACAATAAAACAAAGGGTCAATCAAAGTTTTTTTCGTTCAACAATCATTTCATCATACAATTTGAAATGTTGTATTTCAGGATTATCGATTGCTGACTTTTTGGAAGCAAGTCATATAATTCCATGGAACAAAGATGAAAAGAACAGATTAAACCCTCACAATGGTCTGTGTTTGAGTCTTCTTTATCACAAAGCATTTGATAAAGGTTTTATCACTATAACCAATGAATACAAGATAAAAATTTCGAAATATTTTAATGACTTTAAAAAGGATACGGCTATTTCAGATTTGTTTTTAAAGTTTGACAAACAAAAAATTATTTTACCTGATAGGTTTCTTCCATCAAAAGAATTTTTAGAATATCATCATGAACACATCTTTAAAAAGTGAAAAGATTGAATTCATTAATTTTAAAGAGTTTATTTCTGAACAACTTTTACAAAGAGTATTGATTATTGAAATTCCTAAAGGAATTAATTTATTTGAAACATATAACTTCAACAATATAAGCTACCCTATTACAATAAATAATAGTAGGCTTATAACATGGAATTTCAGAGCTATTCATTCAAACCTTCCAGAATACTTGGCATTTTTTTGTTTCATTGCAACAAAAAAAACAAAACTTAAATATTTAATTACTTCACTGAGCAGGCTAAAAAAAGTATATTCAACTATTGCTCAATCAAACCGAACATTAGAAAGAGTATTTTATAACTTTTGGGAGATCCTTTTTTTTGGAGATTTATTTAATTCTGTTTGGAAAGGAGATTACGACTTCAACAGAGTTTTCACGTTTAAAACTGATGGAAATCTATTTTATATTAGCCTATATGAAAGATTTTCATTAGCGAAGGTTTTAATAAGTCAAGTTGATATTGGAATAGAAAAAATCGTTGAAACAAAACAAGTAACAATATTCAAACTTTGGTATAAACTTGATTATAATCTGCTTTGTGAGGAACTAAAAGATTTGATGATTAATCAATAGAAATTAATTCATTTTTTTAAAAATAACCCCCACTTCTGCTTATTCCCCCCCTACTTCCTTCGGGACTCCTTCGAGACTCCTTCGGATCAAGTGCATTAAACAATGCACTTGATCCGAACAAGACCAAAAGGAGAGGCAGGTAAGAAACCCCTACCGGGTAAATGAAAAATATACTGGTTATTTTGGTGCTTTTCGGTAAAAAGCAATGGCCACAAAAAAGAAAATAATATTGGGTATCCAAACAGCAATACCGGGTGGCAAATTTCCTTTGGTAGAAAAAATAGTAGAGAATTTATCGGCCACAATAAATAAAGCAGCCGTTAAAAACCCCCATGCCAAATGAGCACCGCTGCCGCCACGCACTTTTCTTCCGGCAACAACAGCACCGATAATGGTTAATAATATAACAGTAACAGGTGTGGCATCTCTTCTGCCACGCTCTACCAATAATTCATTCAATCCTTCCGAGCCACGCATTCTTTCTAATTGAATATGTTTATCCAATTCGGAACTTACTAATTTATCTTTTGTGTATTTATCCCGGTTCAAATCAACCGGTTTAAAATCAAAATTCAGGTTATCAGCAGCACTCATGCTGATGGTTTCATGCATACCGTTGATATCTCTTTTTACAATATAAGTCAGCAACCATTTTTTATGCGCCGTATCCCAACGGATCATATCTGCCCGCATGTTTTGAATTAATACGGTACCCCTTAATTTGTGCATGAAAAAAGGGCCACCACTTTTAGAAGCTGTATCATAATTCACGATGCCTGCATAAGTATTGGAATCAACTTTTAAATAAATATCATTACTTCTGCTTCTGTTATTCAATGCTTCGTAAGAGGAGTTGGCATCAATGTACCTTGCTTCAAATGCACCGCGAACTTTATTGGCATTCGGAACCACATAATGATTGGCATAAAAAAGTAAAGCCGCCAACAAAACGCCCCCAATCATATAAGGCCGTAACCATCTGTTAAAACCGGTGCCACTTGCCAGAATAGCAATGATCTCACTTCGGCCCGCCATTTTAGAAGTAAAGAATATAACCGCAATAAATACAAATAAGGGAAATAATAAAGCAGTGATATGCGGAATGAATCCTAAATAATAATCAATGAATATTTTTTTTGCACCCAATTGCGATTTTACAAAGTCGTCGGCTTTTTCACTGATATCTATTACCACTGCAATGACGACGAATAAGAAAATAGCAAAAAAGAAAGTGCTCAAAAACTTCTTCAGTATATACCAATCTAACTTTTTCATTCGTTATTAATACTTACAAAGATAATGGGAGAAAAACAGGAAGCGGATAAAAGGATGTTAATAGATAAAAAATCTATTGACCGGGTTAAGAAAAAAAAACATCCATGAAAATGGATGTAGGTTACGGATATCATAGGTAACGGATTAGCAAGTGTATGTGAAACTAACCATATCTATCTACACTAACTGCAAATGATTGCCCAAGTGGATAAATAAAAAATGCTTTTTACAATTATCCACATCAATAAAAAATTAAAAGAAAAAAAACTAACTAATAGTTACAAGCGCTGAGAAAGAATCGGAATCATTTCTTTTTTCCAACTGTTGAAAGTATTGCTGCATACATGTTTGCGGGCCTCGCCAACTAACCAGAGATAAAATGATAAATTATGAATGCTGGCAATTTGCAATCCTAATATTTCATCAGCAACAAATAAATGCCGCAAATAAGCTTTGCTGTAATAATTACTTGTTTCATTCGTAATGCCATCATCGATCACAGAAAAATCAGTTGCCCATTTTTTATTGCGGATATTCATCACTCCTTTTGAAGTAAACAACATTCCATTTCTTCCGTTGCGGGTAGGCATTACACAATCAAACATATCAATACCCAATGCAATGCCTTCTAAAATATTCCAGGGTGTTCCCACACCCATTAAATAACGCGGTTTATTTTCAGGTAAAATATCGCAACACAATGCAGTAAATTCATACATCATTTCTTCGGGCTCACCAACACTTAATCCGCCGATAGCATTGCCTGTTGCATTCTTTGAAGCAATATAAGCAGCCGACTCGCTTCTTAAATCTTTATATGTGCTGCCCTGTACAATAGGAAATAAATTCTGCGTATATCCATACTTATCAGGTGTTTCGTCCAATCTTTTAAAACATCTGTCTAACCAGCGATGCGTTAACTGCATACTTTTTTGGGCATACTCATAATCGCTCGGATAAGGCGGACATTCATCAAATGCCATAATAATATCTGCACCAATGCTTCTTTGAATATCCATTACATATTCCGGAGAAAATAAATGTTTGCTCCCATCAATATGCGATTGAAAAGTAACACCTTCTTCTTTGATCTTTCTGTTTTCTGCTAATGAGAAAACCTGATAGCCGCCGCTATCTGTTAAGATGGGTTTATGCCATCCGTTGAATTGATGCAATCCGCCTGCAGCTTCCAATACTGCTGTTCCGGGACGCAAATACAAATGATAAGTATTGCCTAAAATAATTTGTGCATGGATCTCATTACTTAATTGTTGTTGTGTAACTGCTTTTACAGTTCCCACCGTTCCCACAGGCATAAATATGGGTGTAGCAATATTACCATGATCAGTAGAAATCAATCCGGCTCTTGCTTTGCTATTACTATCTCTTGCTTCTAATTGAAATGATAATGCGGACATCAGGCGAAGTTACAAGTTTCAGGATTCAATATTCAAGTTACAAGTTTGCATCTTGTAACTTCAAAAAAACTTCTTTTCCACATACGCACAATCATACCCTCATAACTATTGCCAACCTTTACTTTTGCAGGATGATGATACCTTCGATTGTTTTTGAGATGATATTCATTTGTTTTTGCGCAGTGATTGCTATTCAGGTTTTTTATTACTTGTTCTTTTTTGCAAGATTAGCCGCTTACAAAGAGCCTTCTGTTGAAGAATATGTTGAGCAACCGCTTTCTGTAATAGTTTGTGCAAGAGATGAAGCTGCCAATCTATCAAAATATTTACCCGGTATTTTGTTTCAGGATTATAAAACAACCCATGAGATCATTGTGGTGAACGATAATTCCATTGATGAAACAAAATACATTTTGGATGAATACAAAAAATCATTCAAAAATCTTACTGCCATCGAATTAACACAGGAAGCGAAATTCATTACCGGAAAAAAATTTCCCTTATCAATGGGAATCAAAAGTGCCAAACACGAAATATTATTATTAACGGATGCAGATTGCGTACCCGCAACAGAATTCTGGATACAAAAAATGCAGGCCGCTTACAATGATGGCATTGAAATTGTTTTGGGTTACGGGGCTTATCATAAAAAACCAAGCCTATTAAATAAGATCATACGATTTGAAACCTTTCACACTGCATTGCAATATTTTTCTTATGCATTGGCAGGCATTCCATTCATGGGTGTGGGAAGAAATTTAAGTTATAAAAGAGATGTGTTCATCCGTAATAAAGGATTCTCTTCCATCAATCAAATTCCCAGTGGCGATGATGATCTGTTCATTAATCAGGTAGCTACTAAAAAAAATATTGCTATTGTGATCGATCCTGCTGCACATACTTTAAGCGAGCCAAAGAAAAAATGGGGTGACTGGGTTCGACAAAAATATCGTCATTACACTACTTCAAAATATTACAAGCCCGTACATAAATTCTTTTTGGGTTTATATTCATTCACTTTGTTTTTGGTATATCCTTTATTGGCAGTATCCATTATATTTTATAGTTGGCAATTGGCATTGGCTATTTATAGCGTTCGATTCATCACGCAAGCCATTATTTATTTTATTGCCATGAAGAAGTTAAATGAAAAAGATCTTTGGCCTTATTTTTTACTCTTCGATATCTGGATGTTCTTCTATTATATATTTTTTGTTCCGGCTATTTGGAGAAGACCGCAAAAAAACTGGGACTAATGATTGATATTCTGTTTAAATATTTTGATGATTTTACGCCGAAACAAATTCAGCAATTTGAAGCGTTGGAAAGTTTGTACAAAGAATGGAATGAAAAGATCAATGTTGTTTCCAGAAAAGATATGGATGAAATTTATTTGCATCATGTATTGCATTCATTGAGTATTGCGGCCATTGCAGAATTTAAACCCAATACGCATATCATTGATATTGGCTGTGGTGGTGGTTTTCCGGGTGTTCCGCTGGCTATCTTTTTTCCGGAAGTTCAATTTCATCTGGTGGATAGTATTGCCAAAAAATTAAAAGTGGTAGATGCTGTTTGCGAAGGTGCTGATATAAAAAATATTACCACACAACATACCAGAGCAGAAGAAATAAAAAACAGAAAATTTGATTTTGCCGTAAGCAGAGCCGTTGCACCTTTAAAAGAATTATGGAAATGGGCAGGGCCTTTGTTGAGGCGGCAGTCCACAGTCAATAGTCAACAGCTTTTGCCAAATGGACTAATATGTTTAAAAGGCGGCGATTTACATCAGGAAATTTTTGAGAGTAACACAAGACCAAAAATGTTAAGTATCTACGACATTTTTAAAGAAGAATATTTTAAAGAGAAATTTATTTTGCATGTAGCGAAATAAAAAAAGAGATTCAGTTTTGAATCTCTTTTTTTATAACTTATCAAGTCCTTCAACTAATCCGGTATCACTAATTTATTATTGCTTCTGTTTAAATCTGCCATTCTTTGTGTTGGATCTATTTCAATAGATTTAATCTCCTTCATACTCCTATCAGTTGTAAAACTATATTCAGGATGCGTCCATTTCCATTCAGGATGAATAATACGTTTGGTATTATTTTCTGCGGGTTTTTCTCCATACATCATATTCAACGGAATATAATGCAACTCTTGCGTACCATCTTTAAATGTCATCAACACATCAACCGGCATTGGCATTTTACCAATGCGTTTTAAAGTAATGGTAGTTTTATTATCAACGATATTGATATCACCTACTGCATAATCAATCGTCTTAATACTATTCACCCAATATTCTTTATACCATTGTAATTCAAGTCCACTAACTTTTTCAGCCACTCTTACAAAATCATTTGCATTAGGGTGTTTAAAATGCCATTGATTATAATACTCATGCAAAGTTTTATTAAATAAACTATCGCCGATGATATAGCTCAATTGATTTAAGAACACTGCACCTTTAGAATATGCCGCAGCACTATATGCAAAGTTGGTATTGTAATGATCGGAATGTGTACTCATCGGTTCTTCGTATGGACTTTTTGCCAAAGCAAAATAGCCGGCATAATTACTGCTTTGATTTAATGGTAATGCTGCATTGTTATTATCAATTGCCCTTTGAATACCTGCTTTGGCAGCATTACTGATAAAAGGTGATTGTGCAGCATAATTTTTATTATACCAGGCACTCACTTCACTCTCTGCATAACTGGTAAAGCCTTCATCCATCCAGGGAAATAAACTTTCATTAGTGCCCATCATGTGTTGATACCAGCTATGCATCCATTCATGAAATACGGTTCCCAAACTTGCATTCTTAATTAATGTTGCCATTGCATATTCCATCCCGCCATCACCGCCTTGAATAAAAGAATATTGCGGATAAGCATATTTGCCGAATCTGCTTTCCATGTAGGGCAATACTTTTTCTGCAGCCCATAATACATTGTTCCAGGCACTATCCGTTCTGGCATCTCCTTTTTTATAAAAGGCATTCAACACCACTCCCCCCGCTTTTTTAGAAATATGTTTGAAAGAAGTATCTGCTGCCCAAACAAAATCGTGAATATTCTCTCCTTTAAAATTCCAAATGATTTTATCTGAAGTGATAACAGGAACTTTAGTGCCGGCTGTTTCATAACCATAACCAATGGTATTTGTATTTTGTAAAATACCTGTGGCTGCCACCAAATAATTCTTATCAATTAAAATTTTTACATCATAATCGCCCCACACACCATAAAACTCACGGGCAATATATGGATTAGCATTCCATCCCTGATAATCGTATTCCACCATTTTAGGATACCACTGACTCATGCTGTAACGAACACCTTCTGCATTATCACGTCCGCTTCTTCTTATTTGCAAAGGCACTTGTGCTTCAAACGAAACATCCAACAATGTTTTAGAATGAGGCAAAATAGGCTTATCTAATTTCACTTCAACAATGGTTTCATAATCACGTAATATTTGTTCTTTGCCATTAATACTTACCCATTTAATTTTTTGATACCCGATCTCTTTATCATTTAATTTACTGATACGATCTTTTACACGAGCATCCCAATCGGGTACCTGATCTCCTCTTCTGTTCGTCATAACCGTTTTACCCAATTCTCTGCTGCGCACATCCATACTGCTGTTTGGCTGAAACGCATTCCAATAGGTATGAAAGAAAATATGATTGAGGGTATCTGATGAATTATTGGCATATTCAATTTTTTCTGAACCACTAAACCGATTGGTCATCACATCCATATCAACAACAATGGTGTACTTAATATGCTGTTGCCAACGATCGGGTTGTGCATTAACAGATGATAGTTGACAGAGAGCAGCTGACAGAATGAAAATGTTGATTATATATTTTTTCATACAATTATTTTTAAATGGCGATGCCTTCTTTTTTTAATTGGCCTTTTTTAGAGAAGAATAAATATTTTTTTTGCAGATCATTCTTTTTGATCAATATGCGATACAAGACTTCATTTTCTTTTGAGGTGATTTCTTTTACACCACGAATCTCCCAATCGCTGTATTTGCTTTTTTGAAAGCACGCGTACAAATTGAAATGCGTCAATTTAACCAAGCTAAAAAGACTTTAATCGAAATTACTCAGCAATTTCCTGAGCTACCTGAACCCTATAACA
>CAIRTF010000157.1 GCA_903881425.1 uncultured Chitinophagaceae bacterium
TGTAGGCTCCCCTTTTTTAGTACAGATTAAAAGTATAATTTAAATACATTATTACAAAACATTTTGGTTTAAACTATTGGGCGAAGTGGAGCAAGGCGAAGCCGAAGCGTAACGTAGCCCAATAGGAGTATAATTTTTCTCTGCATGTTTTTCCTTGTACATTCTTGGTGATAAGCCGCCTAGTGCATCATGTGGTCTGGCATTGTTATAGTCATCCACCCATGTTTGGGTAACTTCTCTAACCTCGTCTAGACTATCAAACCAATAAGCATCCAATATACATTCACGGTAGGTTTTATTAAAACGTTCTATGTAAGCGTTTTGAGTAGGCTTCCCTGGCTGGATATATTTAAACTCTATCCCATTGGCACCACTCCAATTTTGGGATAACTTTGCAATAAACTCAGGGCCATTATCCATTCTTATTTTTTCAGGTTTGCCATAGCGGTTAATTAAATGTCGCAACACCCATATTACTCTTCTGCTTTTTAAGGAATAGTCGGTTTCAATAAACAATACCTCTCGGTTATAATCATCAATCACATTAAAAGATCTAAATTTTGTACCATTGCTTAGCACATCGTTAACAAAATCAATACTCCATGTTTTGGTAAATGCAGTAGGCACTTCCAATGGCTCCATAACCCTCGCTGGTAGTCGCTTTTTCATCTTGCGTCTTAATGGCAAGCCCATCTTTTTATAAATCCTATGCAGCCGCTTATGATTTATAATGATGTCCTCATTTCTGATGCGGTGGTAACACTTCCAAAAGCCCTCTGATGGATTTTGCTTTGCCAAAGTCTCCAGCTTTTGTATACACTCTGCATCATCCTTAATGGATACATAATGTAAGCTGCTTCTGCTGATTTTAATTAATCGACACGCCTTGCTGATGTCTTTAGGTCTTTCTAGGCGAAGTTCACCAATGATGCGCTTCTTATCACAAGGCTTTAAAGCTTTTTTTCGATGATGTATTTTGCAGTATCTAACTCTAATGCCAAATTGGAATACATCCTTTTTAGTTTAGCATTCTCCTCCTCAAGCTCCTTTATCCTTTTTAACTCTGAGGCCTCCATGCCACCATATAACTGCCTCCATTTATACAAGGAAGCTTTACTCACTCCATGATCACGGGTAATCTCATCCGCTGACTTCCCAGCGTCAAACTCTTTTAAAATACCAGCAATCTGACTTGGATTAAAACGACTCTTTTTCATTTTTTACGTTTTTTAAAGTTACAAAATTTGTCCACTTTTAAAACGTACTATTTTTGGGGGAGCTTACAGTGTCACTCACTTGTACATCCTGTTCTTTATTCAGCTAAATGAATAATGGTATCTGATAAAATTTTCCAGCTATATTTCTTTTTCTCTTCACGAAGATGAGGTAAAAAATAATCTTCGCCTAATTGATACAATTCTTTAATTTTTTCTTTTACAGACAAAGCATTGGGTTCTGCAACCAATCCAACTTTATGATCCGGAACTAAATCCGGCAAGCTGCCAACATTGGTTACCAGCATTGGTTTTTCGAAATGGTAGGCGAGAGGCGTAACACCACTTTGTGTTGCATTTTTATATGGTTGAATTACAAAATCTGCGGCGCTTAAATACAATGCCACTTCGCTGTCATTAATAAAATCAGTTCTTAAAATTAGTTTATCCGCGATCTTTAATTGAGCAATCAAATCATCATATAATTTTCTGTCTTCATAAAATTCTCCGGCAATTAAAAGTTTAATATCGTTGTTTAATAAACTCATGGCTTCCAATAAAATATCCAAGCCTTTATATTTTCTGATAAAGCCAAAGAATAAAATGATTTGCTCATTTTCATTTAATCCTAATTTCCTTCTTGCTTCACTTTTATTGATGGCCTCACCAAAATTATCATACAAAGGATGAACAATTTGTTTGGCTGGCTTTGTTGTAAATGTTCTCAAATCATCCAGCACTTTTGCACTCATTGTAACAAATGCATCAATCGGGTTAAAGAAATATGTGGTGAATGGTTTATCACCAAAACGTTTTTCATGGGGAATAACATTATCAGCTATACAAACAACTCTGGTGATTTTATTTTTCTTTACAATTCTTAAAATTGTTCCAAGGCATGGTCCCATCATAGGCAGCCAATAGCGTACAACAATTATAGAAGGCTTTAACTTTCTTAATTCATTACCAACTTTTATCCAATTAAATGGATTGATTGAATTGATGCACACTTTTATTTTAATATCATTCGGTGCCGGTTCAGTTGAATATTGTGTTGTTCCGGGAAATAAAAAATCGGGGTATTGTAATGAGAAAGTATAAATAGTGGTATCGAAATCTTGTTGTTGAAATTGTCTGGCCAATCTTTCATCAAACGATGCCAAACCACCACGTAAAGGATGAGCAGGACCAATAATGATTACTTTTTGTTGCATGATACAAACTTAGTGCAAACCAATTTTGTCTTCTATCAAATATGTATTTCTTTCAGGAGAATTACGAGCAATTAATTCGGCAATAAATCCGGCTAAAAATAATTGCATACCCAAAATCATTGCGGTTAATGCAATGTAGAAGGCGGGTTTATTCGTTAATGAAAATTCTGTAGTGGCAAATTTTGCAACAATCAAATAAATGCTGCTGAGTAAACCAATAAAAAAACAAAGACTACCATACAAACCAAAAAAATGCATAGGTCTTTTACCAAATTTGCTTACAAAACTAATGGTGGCTAAATCTAAAAAGCCATTCACGAATCTCTCCCAACCGAATTTGGTGATACCATATTTTCTGGCACGATGTTCTACTACTTTTTCGCCAATTTTTTTGAAGCCTGCCCATTTTGCAATGACCGGGATGTAACGATGCATTTCACCATATACTTCAATACTCTTCACTACTTTTTTTCTGTATGCTTTTAATCCGCAATTAAAATCATGCAATTTAATACCGCTGTTCAACCGAGCAGCAGCATTAAAAATTTTAGAAGGAATATTTTTAGTGATTGTATTATCGTAACGTTTCTTTTTCCATCCGCTTACTAAATCAAGATCTTTATTTAGTAATAAATTTCTTAATTCAGGGATTTCATCAGGCGAATCTTGCAAGTCTGCATCCATTGTAATAATCACTTCTCCTTTTGCGGCTTTAAAACCTTCATTCAAAGCGGCACTTTTACCATAATTGCGTTGGAATTTGATTCCTTTAAAATGATGATTTCGTTCTGCAATTTGTTGAATAATGTTCCAGCTATTATCGCTGCTGCCATCATCAACTAATATCACTTCGTAAGAAAAATTATTTTCAGTAACCACACGTTCTATCCAATCACATAACTCTGGCAGTGATTCTTCTTCATTAATTAATGGTATAACGATTGATAAGTCCATCAAAAAATTATTGAGTGTGTTCTTCAAATTCAGGCCTATTTTTCCTCATAATCAATGCAACTAAAATAGCAATAATGCCACTTACTGCAACAGATATAAAATAACCTCTGATGATTTTTAAAATATTTGCATAATTATTATACTGATCCAAATTGCTTAATGCTTCTGTTTTTCTGTCTTCCGAAAATTGGTTGCCTGCTTTCTCAAATGCTGCATTCAGGGCAGCTTTCATTTTATCTACGATATGTGTATCGATATAACTAAAATGAATATAATTATAAACAGAGTAAAATAATTCAAAAATTAAAACAGAAATGAATAATGTTTGGAATAGATTTTTGATGTCAATGAATCCACCCTCTGCTTTTTTTCTTGCGGCTGCTTCCCAAAACAATAAGCCAATGATAATCAAGTAGCCTAATAAAGAAGTCATGCCAATCATGAAAAGATTGCTAACATTAGACCATCTCCAAAAAAGCAATACACAATAAATCAACCCTAAGATCAATCCAAACTGAACGCCGGTAGAAATGTTTTTTTGCTTCACTAATTATTGTTTAATTCAAATATAAGTTTCCTTTATTGATTATCCCAATTACTTTACCATTCAATGTTGTATTGAGAAATGGAGAGTTGATGGATTTACTTTTAGTATTTTCTTTTGTAAGAATTGTTGAACCAACTCTGGTGAATAAAGTTAATTCTGCTTGTGCACCTTTATCAATTGTTGATGAAGAAAGTTTAAATATTTTGTTGGCATTTGAAGTGAATAATTGAACACATCTTTCAATAGATAATTCCGGTAAAATTGTATTGACAACAGCAAAAGAAGTTTCTAACCCTGTCATGCCCGGTTTGGCATATTCAAACTCACATGTTTTACTATCCCAATTCTGTGGAATGTGATGAGATGCAATACAGTCAATCGTTCCATTAACCACAGCATTGCGTAAAGCCATCATGTCCTCTCTTGTTCTTAAAGGTGTGTAAACTTTTAAATTGGTATCATAAGATTGCAAATCTTCATCACAAAAAAACAAATGATAAGGCGTAACACTGCAAGTAATTTGTAATCCCTCTTTTTTTGCATCGGCAATTAATACCACACTATTAGCAGTAGTAATACCGGTAATATGTAATTTACTGTTGGTATAACGAAGCAAATCAATGTCGCGTTTAATAAAAATTTCTTCTGCAACAGAAGGAATACCCGGTAAACCTAATCTGGTTGAAACAATACCCTCATTTATTAAACCATGTTTGGCAATACTATTATCAATCGGCATTTGAATGATGGTTCCGTCAAATGCTTTTACATATTGTAAAGCTTTTAAAAATAATCCGGGTGTTTGTACAGGTTCTGTTCCATCACAGAATGCAACAGCACCGCTGGATCGCATATCGTACATCTCAGCCAAATCTTTTCCTTCAATATTTTTTGTAACAGCTCCCAATGGTAAAATAGAAACAGGTAATGATGTTGATTTTTGAGTGATATATTCCACTTGTGCTTTCCCATGCACAACAGGATTGGTATTAGGCAATACAAATACTTTTGTGAAACCACCTGAAGCAGCTGCATTCGCTCCTGAAATCAAAGTTTCGCGGTATTCACAACCCGGGTCACAGAAATGTGAGAAAATATCTGTCCAACCAATAGAAACAATCAAGTCTTTTTCATCAATGATATGATCTGCTTTTTCAGAAATCGAGTCTTCAATTGCAACAATAGTATTGTCAGTTACTAAAATATCTTTTACTAATCCATTGAAGGGAGAATGTTCATCTGCAATTAAAACCTTCCTTAGAAGAATCTTCATGTTGCTGGAGTAAAATTTTGTGCAATATACTTTGAAAAATTGTTTTAGCGTTTATATTTGCACGCTTTTGATTTTCGGGATGTAGCGCAGCCCGGTAGCGCACACGTCTGGGGGGCGTGGGGTCGCAAGTTCAAATCTTGTCATCCCGACACTACTACCCAAAAGGCAATCTTTTTGCAAGAGCCGATATAACTGACCACCTCTGGGATAAGTTAGGCACCGATAAAAGGATGATTTAAGTTGACCACCCTACGCCGGAGTAAATTGACCACCTAAGAAGAAATAAAGTTCATGTTGTTAGGAGCCGTTAAGTTGAGATTTAAAACTCAGCAATAATGGCCAACAATCCGATCAACATGATTAAAATAAGACAGATTTTACGTTTGCACTGCCAGGGATATAGTAAGTTAGCAATAGCTGCTCAATCAGGAGTCTCCCGTAATACACTAAAGAAATACATCAAAGAATTTACTGCTTCTAATTTAACTTTTGAAGAGATCTGTGAATTAAGTGATAAAGATTTAGAAGACTTGTTTATAAAACCAGCAGAAAGTCCTTTAAATGATCGTTTACAAATACTGTTCAATCTTTTTCCTTCCATTGATAAAGCATTAAAGAAAAAAGGGGTTACCCGGTATATTTTATGGGAAGAATATAAACGTACCCATCCTGATGGATTAGGCATCAGTCAGTTTAAGCGTTATTATGCACAGTGGAAATCACAGGTAAATCCTACCATGCATATGGAGCATAAAGCAGGTGACAAGCTCTATGTTGATTTTGCAGGTGATAAACTCAGTATCATAGATAAACAATCAGGAGAAATAACGCAGGTGGAAGTTTTTGTTGCCATCCTTGGGGCAAGCCAGTTGACTTATGTTGAAGCTGTAATGACTCAAACGAAAGAAGATTTTATTGCAGCCTGCGAAAACACCTTGCATTACTGTGGCGGTGTGCCTGCAGCTATTGTTCCCGATAATTTAAAATCAGCTGTTACTAAAAGCAGTAAGTATGAACCTACGCTAAATGAAACCTTTGCAGATTTTGCAGAACACTACTCAACAACTATTCTTCCTGCGAGAGCTTACAGGCCCAGAGATAAGGCACTCGTTGAAAATGCAGTAAGAATTATTTACTCCCGTATTTATGTGAAGATTAAAACAAAGCATTACTACTCATTAGAAGAGTTGAATGCAGCAATCAGAGTAGAACTGGAACAGCATAACAATGCTCACCTCAGAGGTAGAAATTATAGTCGCAGACAACAGTTTGATGAGATAGAAAAAAATGTGTTAATGCCGCTTCCTCCATTACGTTATGAGATGAAGAAGTATCATTATGCTACTGTTGCTAAAAATGGGCATGTGGGTCTTAGTACCGATAAACATTATTACAGTGTACCCTATAAGTTCATTGGTAAAAAAGTAAAAATCCTGTTCTCCCGTCACAGTGTAGAAATTTACTACAATTATGAACGCATTGCCTTGCATAACCGCACTAAAAGCCCTTATCAGTATACCACAGACAAAGAACACTTAGCATCTACCCATCGCTTTGTAAGCGACTGGACACCTGAAAGATTTATATCGTGGTCTGAAAGCATCCATGAAGATGTGAAACTGTATATTTTAAAAGTCCTTGATCGCAAACAACACCCGGAACAAGCATACAAATCTTGCGTGGGCATATTAGGTTTTGCAAAGAAAGTGGGCAATGACCGATTGATAAAAGCCTGTCAGCGTGCATTAGGTTATGGAGCCTATAACTATAAAACCATACAGAATATACTGGAGAGGGAGTTAGATCTGGGAGATGCGCCGGACGAAACTGACCAGTTAAAAATGCCATTCCATGACAATATCCGTGGCGAAAATTATTATCAATAATCTATCACTAACAAAACAAATAACATGAATGAACTAACACTGGACAAAATGCGTAAAATGAAGTTACTGGGTATGTACAGGGCTTTTAAAACCAATCTGGAAACAGAGACCGGCGAGTCCTATACACCCGATGAAATTATTACTCATCTCATAGATGCAGAGTGGGATGAAAGACAGAATCGCAATATTGAATATAAAATAAAGAACGCCCGCTTTAGATATAAAGCCGCATTGGAAGATCTGTATTATCACGAAGAGCGTAACATTGATAAGAACCAGATGATGCGTTTTGCTGATTGTAGTTTTATTGATAAAGCAGAATGCATACTGATCACTGGTAGCACAGGTATCGGTAAAAGCTATATTGCCTCTGCGCTCGGTTACCATGCCTGCAGCATGGGATACAAAGTAGTGTACCATAATGTACCCAAACTTTTTTCTAAACTCAAAATGAGCAAAGCCGATGGTTCTTATCTCAAAGAAGTTACCAAAATAGAACGGCAGCATCTATTAATACTTGATGACTTTGGATTACAACCCCTCGATGCACAAAGCAGGGTGGTACTAATGGAACTTATGGAAGACAGGCATGGTAAAGGAGCTTTAATCATCACCTCGCAAGTGCCAGTAAGTAAATGGTATGATATTATTGGAGAACAAACAATCGCTGATGCTATACTCGACAGAATTATACATAATGCTCATCGCTTGGAACTCAAAGGAGAATCACTAAGAAAAAAACGACAGCCTGATAATGAACTTATTAATTAAATTTGATAAAGAATACAAA
>CAIRTF010000158.1 GCA_903881425.1 uncultured Chitinophagaceae bacterium
TAATCCTCTTGAAAGACCTTTTGCAAATTGCCAAAAGCTCTTTTGCTGATCCGTCCTGTTCTTTGACCAATATTGTAGAAATTCTTCTTCTTTGTGGGAAAGCATTGTGCAAAAATAGTTGGTATCATTTATACATTTATTTTATTATAGTTCGAATTCAATTATTTTTGTTCGATTGAAGATTTTTTAATCCTTGATAAAACTTTATTAAATGCAGTTACTGAAAAAAAAGGGGTTATTGATTTTTTGGTTATTTCTATTACTCGATTGCTATTTCATTTACACTAAGGATGAATCTTACAGAATTTTTACTAAACCATTATTGGTTCCGATCCTTGGCTTTTATATATTTTTAAATGCCAGAAAAAACCATTACCACAATACAAAAACATTATTGTTCTTGGCTTTGGTTTGCGCTTGGATAGGAGATATGTTATTAATGAATACATCTCAAACATTCTTTTTGCTGGGTATGCTGGCATTTGCGATAACGCACATTTTTTTTGCAACGATTTTTTATCGTATTCATAAATTAAAATTAGCCAAATGTCAGGAAGCATTTATTGCTGCAATTATTATCATTATTGCAGATGCTTTTTTGTACCGATTTATTAAATCCGGGTTAGGTAATCTCAAAATTCCAATTTTGGTTTATATGACTATCATCAGTACAATGGCAATTATGGCTGCTAATTTATTGGGGAGTGGTTTGCGAAGACAAAGTGCTGTGAATTATTTTATACCTGCTGCGATATTGTTCATTTTCTCCGATGCGGTTTTAGCTTCACAAATGTTTGTTTTTACAGATACTGATTTTCTGCCGGTCATTGTGATGTTGAGTTATGGTTATGCATTGAGTTTGATGTGCGAAGGTTTCTCTAAGTTATTGAAAGGATAACAGATATATAAAATCTTAATAGGCTTTACAAATTTGTAAAGCCTTTTAAATTATAAGATGATAAAAGGATGATCAAAAATATCTCCATCATCTTTCTTTTTGCATTGAAATAATTGAGTTATCAAAAACAACAATGAATTTATTTTTCTCTTCATAAAAAATAAATTTGAATTACACATAAAAAATCCCGAATCAAAAATGAAACGGGATTTTTATTTTTAAAATCGGATTGATTAGTATCCCATTCCGCCCATGTCAGGAGCCGGAGCGTGGCTATGAGCTGCTTCTGGCTTAGGTTTGTCGGCAACTACTGCTTCAGTAGTCAATAACATTCCGGCAATTGAAGCTGCATTTTCCAAAGCAACACGACTAACTTTTGTTGGATCAATAACACCGGCTTTGAATAAATTTTCATAAACCTCAGTGCGTGCATTGAAACCAAAATCTCCTTTACCTTCTTTAATTTTTTGTACAACGATTGAACCGTCAATACCTGCATTAGAAGTTAATGTTCTGATTGGTTCTTCCAAAGCTCTGCGAACTATAGCCATACCGGTTTGCTCATCAGCAATTTGTCCTTTTACTTTTGGTTCAAGACTTTCAATGGCACGGATATAAGCAACACCACCACCAGGAACGATTCCTTCTTCAACAGCTGCACGAGTTGCATGTAATGCATCGTCCACTCTGTCTTTCTTTTCTTTCATTTCCATTTCTGTAGCAGCACCAATATATAATACTGCAACACCACCTGCTAATTTCGCTAAACGCTCTTGTAATTTTTCTTTATCGTAATCAGATGTTGTATTTTCTACTTGTGCTTTAATTTGATTAACACGAGCTGTGATATCAGTTTTCTTTCCTTTACCGCCAACAATTGTTGTATTGTCTTTATCAATAGTTACAGAAGCAGCTTGACCTAAATAAGTCA
>CAIRTF010000159.1 GCA_903881425.1 uncultured Chitinophagaceae bacterium
CAATACGGTATTGTTGATTAATGCCATGGGTTATGAAACAGCAACAGTTAGTATAAAAGATCAAAATAATTTATCTGTTATACTTAAAACAGCATCTGTTACATTAAGCAATGTTTCTATTGAAGGGCAAACAGCTCATCCTGCAGATGATTATAGCAGCAGGAAAATTGCTACTGATATGATTCAGGATTTTGTGCAAGTAAACGGCATCAATGGTTTTGGTGCTTCCGGTAGCGGACTTCCCAATATGTATAGTGGTGCAGCCTTGCCTGTTTTTTCGCATAAAGATGAAACAAAAGGAAGTAAGTATTTATTTGATCAATGGGTAAGAGGCTCTGCTACCAATGCCAATAATCGTACGGTATCCAATGAAGGCTATTGGTTTAATTATGATAAGATGTCCAGAAATCTATTGGTCACATTAGACAAAGCAACCGTTGTAGAGATCAATAAAAATGATTTGAATTCTTTTACCTTCATCAATAAAGACAAATCAGAATTGGTATTTGAAAAAATTCCATTGATAGATGCGAGTACTTTTTTTATTCAACTATTGAAAGATAATGGAGGCTACTCTTTATATAAATTGTTAAAAACAAAATTTATTCGCGCCAATTATCATTCAACAGGATTAACTGAAACGGGTAATAATTATGATGAGTATGTGGATGAATATGCCTACTATATTGTTTTTCCGGGCGGAAAACAATTCAGTGCGGTTGAATTAAAAAAGAAATCCATCAAAGAAGTTTTGATCAAAGAAGATAAGAAAGTAAAATCCTTTTTCTCACAACATGGAAATGACGAATTGGATGAATTCTTTTTAATAGCATTGGTGGCTTCATTGAATCATAATTGATCCTAAGGAGTTTTTATTTGTGGTATTATTCTTAAGATTATATGCGCATGCATCTTTACCCGACGTCCTTTGCGGTAAAAGAAATTAACCGAGAAGAGCGCGAAGGAAAAAAGAATCGCAAACTGTAAACCGGTAGTCTTTTTTATTCTTCTTTAGAACAATTACTTTTACCAAAAATTATTTATGCCCGATCAATTACCGAATAATCAATTGAATATTGAAATATCAGAAGAAATAGCAGAAGGTACTTATGCCAACCTTGCTATCATTACACATAGTCATGCTGAATTTGTTGTGGACTTTGTAAGTGTGATGCCCGGCACACCTAAGAGCAAAGTAAAAAGCAGGATTATTTTTACACCCATGCATGCCAAACGATTTATGAAAGCGATGATCGATAATATTGAAAAATATGAATTGGCCAATGGCGTGATTCAGGATCTGGAACAAATAGAAATACCCATGAACTTTGGCGGGCCTACGGCGCAGGCTTAGTTAATGTGAAGATTATTAAATGTACGGATGTGCAAATGAATGTGCAAATTATTAAATGTGCAGATGTGCAAATGGAAGAATGACGAAATGTTTTTTCATTTGCACATTTTTTAATCTGCATATCTGCACATCTTCTTATCTGCACATCCTCACATCTTCTTATCTGCACATTACATCATTCCTTCATCAGCAAAACTGAAATAACCTTCATCACTGATAATTATGTGATCCATCACTTCAATATCAAAATATTTTGCAGCTTCTTTAATTTTTTTAGTAAGTAATTCATCTTGCAAACTTGGTTTTAAATTACCGCTTGGATGATTGTGCGAAAGAATAATGGAAGTGGCATTTTGTTCTAAAGCTTTCTTCAAAATAATTCTGGGGTCAGCCACTGTTCCTGTGATGCCGCCTTTACTAATCATTTCGTGATGCAAAATATGATTGGCGCGATTGAGATATACTGCAATAAAAACTTCGTGTTGTTTATATTGTAATTGCGATTGTAGAAATGCAGCTATGTCTTTACTGCTGATTACTTTTGTTTTTCTTTTATCGAATGAATTTCTTCTCGAGCCTAATTCAAACGCAGTGGTAATGGCAATGGCTTTGGCTTCGCCCAAACCTTTGATCTTTAATTGAATGATTTCTTTTACCGATAGTTTACCTAATTTCTGCAAATCGTTGTCCACTGCATTCAATAACTCTTTCGCCAGATCAACAGCCGATTTATTTCTGGTTCCGTTATTGATTAAAATAGCTAATAGTTCGGAATTGCTTAATGTATCAACTCCTTTCTGTAATAATTTCTCTCTGGGCCTGTCGTCAGGCGCCCAATGTTTAATAGATTGCTTTTCCATGATGATATGTTTATATATCATGGGGGGCTATGCAAAAGAATAGGGATAAAAAGTGGAATTTTTATCTGCAGCAATTTACAATTTCTTTTTCTTATCTATATCTTCGCTGCAATTCCTCAAAGTTATGAATCCATCAGTCAAAATTTTTTCAGGAACAGGCTCACAAAGATTAGCGGAGAAAATTGCGCAACGTTTCGGCGCCCCTTTAGGGAAAGTCAATATTCAAAAGTTCAGTGATGGAGAATTTCAACCTATTTTTTTAGAGAGTATTCGCGGTGATTATGTTTTTTTAATTCAGAGCACATATGCACCCACCGATAACTTGATGGAATTATTGTTGATGATTGATGCAGCCAAACGTGCCAGTGCTTATAAGATTATTGCAGTGATTCCCTATTATGGTTATGCAAGACAAGATAGAAAAGATAAACCGCGTGTTGCCATAGGAAGTAAGCTGGTAGCCACTTTGCTGCAAGCTGCAGGTGCTGATAGAATTATTACCATGGATTTACATGCACCGCAAATACAGGCTTTCTTTGATATTCCCGTAGATCATTTAGATAGTTCTGCCATCTTCATTCCATATATTGAACAACTAAAATTAGCGAACCTTACTTTTGCAGCACCCGATGTTGGCAGCACCAATAGAGTTAGAGAAATTGCCAGTTATTTTAATGCAGATATGGTGATCTGCGATAAACATCGCAAACGTGCCAATGAAATTGCCAGTATGGTTTTAATTGGTGATGTGGAAGGAAAAGATATTATTTTGGTAGATGATATTTGCGATACAGGCGGAACATTGGCAAAAGCTGCTCAGTTGTTGAAAGATAAAGGTGCTGTTAGTGTTAGAGCTTTTTGTACACATCCGGTGTTGAGTGGAAAAGCATATGAAAATATTGAGAACAGTGTATTAGAAGAATTAGTTATATGCGATACGATTCCATTAAAACACGAATCTTCCAAAATAAAAGTGATCTCTGTAGCCGATCTTTTTGCCATTGCTATTCGCAATGCGTATGAGAATAAGAGTATTACCAGCTTGTTCATCCATTCTCAATTACGAGGAAGAGATAAGCAGTAGCAGGTTGCAGGTTACAAGTTTCAAGTTTTAGGATGATTACCTGGAACCAGCAACCTGTAACCATAGCCTGCAACATTCTTGGAACTTCACCTTCATTTCCCTACCTTCGCCGTCCGAAAAAATCGGGAAAATTAAAAATTTAAACAATGAAAACAATTACAATCGAAGGACAACTGAGGACCGAGATTGGCAAAAAAGCCACCCGCCAACTTCGCTCTCAGGATTTAGTGCCAGGTGTAATTTACGGGGGTGCTGCCGAAGTAAATTTCTCTGCCGCTGCAAAAGCATTCAGACCATTAGTGTACACTTCAGAATTCCAAATTGCTGAAGTAAATGTAAATGGCAAAACCTACAAATGCATTTTGAAAGATTTGCAATTTGACAAAGTATCAGACGAATTAATTCATGTTGATTTGTTGGAATTAGTGGGCGATAAAAAGGTAATCGCTAATCTTCCTTTACATTTTACCGGTGTTTCAATCGGGGTTAAAGATGGTGGAAAGTTGATCACTAAAATGAAATCTTTGAAAGTAAAAACTTTACCAAAGTATTTGAAGGCGTTCATTGAAGTAGATGTAACCAATTTGGCATTGAATGGTAACTTACGTGTTGAAGATGTTAAATTAGATAATATGGAAGTGATGAACTCACCTCGTATTCCTATTGCATCTGTTGTATTAACCCGTCAGTTAAAACAAGAAGAAGCTGCTGCTGCACCTGCTGCTGCGCCTGCTGCCGCTGCTGCGCCTGCTGCTGCACCTGCAAAGAAAAAATAAGTTCAACCTATTTTAATAAAAATCCTGTAACATTTGTTGCAGGATTTTTTTTGTAATGATCTTGCAACGGAATTTATAATATTTTTACATGGATGAATAAATTTTTGATCATAGGATTGGGAAATGTTGGAGATGAATATCATCATACACGCCATAATATTGGTTTTGATGTGGTGGATGCTTTTGTGATTAAACATGGCGGGATGTTTCAGTTGGGTAGATTGGCGTATGTAGCAGAAGTAAAGTGGAAAGGAAAAACTTTCGTTTGTATCAAGCCAACTACTTATATGAATTTAAGTGGTAAGGCCTTTAAGTATTGGATGGATAAAGAAAAAATTGAATCAGCGAATACATTAACTATTGTTGATGATATAGCATTGCCATTATCCAAATTAAGATTAAGGCCCTCCGGTAGTGATGCGGGCCATAATGGATTAAAAGATATTCAATTAACATTAGGTACAGATCAATATCCCAAATTAAGATTCGGCATTGGCAATAATTATCCCAAAGGCATGCAGGCCGAGTTTGTTTTATCGAAATGGTGGAAGGAAGAATTGCCCATCGTTCGTAAAAAAATAGAAAAATCGGTTGAAGTCATCGAATCTTTTGCCACCATCGGTATCGAAAAAGCCATGAATGAAGTAAATAATCTATCCTTCACACAATAATCGGGCTTAATTGTAGTTATAAATAGCGGAAATATAATTCAAGTAACTAACCAAACCGTATCAGGCTATTCATAGCCAAACTTGTTCAGGTTACTTAATTACTATTCAAAGCTACAACTATGAAAATTTTCTGCATTGGGCGGAATTATGCAGACCATGCAAAGGAACTGGGTAATGCCATTCCTGAGGATCCGGTTATATTCATGAAACCGAAAAGTGCTTTATTACAAAGTCACACTCCATTTTATTACCCTGAATTTTCTAATGAGCTCCATTACGAAGCTGAGTTGGTATTGCACATTTCCAAGAACGGAAGATATATCCCCGAAAAAGTTGCCGGCAAATATTATGATAAAATTTCTTTAGGGATAGATTTTACTGCACGTGATATTCAAACAGAACTAAAGAAGAAAGGATTACCATGGGAAAAAGCAAAAGCATGGGATAATTCTGCATTGATTGGAAAGTGGATTCCACTGACAACTGATCTATTAAAGAAACCAATCAATTTCTCTTTACTGAAAAATAAAGAAGCAGTACAGCAAGGTAATAGCAAGGATATGATCTTTTCATTCGATCATATCGTTTCACATATCTCTAATTATTTCTCACTCAATATTGGCGATCTGGTTTATACAGGCACACCGGCGGGTGTAGGTGAATGCGTAGTGGGAGATGTATTGGAAGGATATTTTGAAAAAGAAAAAATGTTTGAAGTAGAAATAAAATAAACAATCAACAACAATGCTTAACCGCGATGTTTTAATGAATGCATACAAGCTGATGGTTACGGCCAAGGCAATGTGTGATACATACGAAGCGAACCGACAGGTTTGCAAGTATGTACATTCTACTTCACGCGGACATGAAGCCATTCAAATAGCAGCGGGTTTACAATTATTATCCTGCGATTGGGTAAGTCCTTATTATCGCGATGACAGTATGATGTTATCGGCAGGATTTACACCGCACGAATTAATGTTACAATTATTGGCAAAGAAAGAAGATCCGTTTTCAGCAGGTCGTTCTTATTATTGTCATCCGAATAATCGTTCAGAAAACAGACCGGGTATCATTCATCAAAGCAGTGCAACAGGCATGCAAGCTATACCTACAACGGGTTTGGCGCAAGGCATACAATACTTAGAGAAACATAATTTATCCTTATTAAAGAAAGGAGCAAATGATGAAAACCCGATTGTAATTTGTTCAATGGGTGATGGAAGTGTTACCGAAGGTGAAGTAAGTGAAGCATTACAATTTGCTGTGTTGAAACAATTACCTATTATTTATTTGGTACAAGATAATCAGTGGAGTATCAGTGCATCAGCAGATGAATACAGAGCCATGAATGCATTTGAATATGCAGATGGTTTTAAAGGCTTGAAAAAAATGCAATGTGATGGAAGTGACTTTATGCGCAGTTTTGAAACAATGAGTTTAGCCATCAATTATGCACGTAATGAAAGAAAACCGGTATTGGTTCATGCAAAAGTTCCCCTATTGGGCCATCATACCAGCGGTGTAAGAAAAGAATTTTATCGCAGTCGGGAAGATCTGCTGAAACATGGATTGTATGATCCGATTCCTAAATTAAGATTAACCTTAACCGGTGTTGGATTTAATGAGCATGAAATCAATGAAGTAGAATCATTGGCACAACGCGAAGTAAATGATTCATTCGAAAAAGCAAAAGCAGCAGCAGAACCGGATATTAAATCGGTTGAAGAAAATGTGTTTGTTCCAACAACCATTAAAGAAGAAAAAGGGCAGCGTGTTCCTAAGAGTGGTGAAAAAGTAATGATGGTAGATGCAGCATTGCATGCGATTGAAGAAATATTAGAGCAACATCCTGAAGCTGTTTTATACGGACAAGATGTTGGAAGAAGATTAGGTGGTGTGTTTAGAGAAACTGCAACACTCGCCGAAAAATTCGGTGATTCACGAGTATTCAATACAGCTATACAGGAAGCCTATATAGTGGGTTCAACAGTAGGAATGAGTGCATTGGGTATTAAGCCAATTGTTGAAGTTCAATTCGGCGATTATATTTATCCGGCATTCAATCAATTGGTGACAGAGATTTCTAAATCAAGTTATTTAAGTAACGGTAAGTTTCCGGTGCAAATGTTATTGCGTGTGCCTGTTGGTGCGTATGGTGGTGGTGGTCCGTATCACAGCGGAAGTATTGAAAGCACCTTATTAACTATTAAAGGAATTAAGATTGTATATCCTTCCAATGCTGCCGATATGAAAGGATTGATGAAAGCAGCATTCCACGATCCGAATCCTGTAGTGATGCTGGAACACAAAGGATTGTATTGGAGTAAAGTTCCGGGAACAGATGATGCCAAAACGATTGAACCTGCCAAAGATTATATTTTGCCATTGGGTAAAGGAACCATTGCTTTATCCGCAGATCCTGATAAAGTAAAACGTGGTGAAACTGTTTGTATCATTACTTATGGAATGGGTGTGCATTGGGCAAAGAATGCAGCACAAAAATTTGCAGGACAGGTTGAAGTAGTTGATCTGAGAACATTGTATCCGTTGGATGAAGAACTGATCTTTGCTCAAGTAACCAAACACGGAAAAGTGATTGTGTTAAGTGAAGAACAACAAAACAATTCTTTTGCCGAATCATTATCATTACGCATCTCCAATAATTGTTATCATTTTCTCGATGCAAAAGTAGAAGTGGTAGGCGCACTGAATTTGCCTGCAGTGCCTATCAATACTGCATTAGAGGCGGCCATGTTACCAACAGTTGCCAAAGTAAGCGACCGTATTGCCAAATTATTGGCTTACTAATCTCTAATTTTATCGATTCCCTTATATTTGCACCCCGATTAAGAAATACTTGATCGTTTGGCGAGGTAGCTCAGCTGGTTAGAGCATCGGATTCATAACCCGAAGGTCGGCAGTTCAAGTCTGCTCCTCGCTACTCTTTACATTCTTAAGCTCATAAAACATTGGTTTTATGGGCTTTTTTGTTTGGTATACTGTTCATTTTGACTTTATGTAGCCAAAATAAACCGGACTTTTTATTGGAGAATCTTTTTTTGTGCTTACACTAAGATGACTTTCCAAAAGAATATACTCAGTTACAATTTGTTTAAATAATTCTTTTGTCACTGCTACTTGTAAAAATTTTTCTCTCATAAAACATTAGTATGGTTGATAAGGTTAGGTGATGATTTAAAAAGTGTTTACCTTTATTAACCAATTGGTTAAACTGTATGGTTAAGATACTACAAAACGATACTTCTCCAGAAAAAATTCTTGCTGCCGCTAAAAAAGTTTTTTTATCAAAAGGTATGGCAGGTGCTCGTATGCAAGACATTGCTGATGAAGCGGGTATCAATAAAGCATTGCTTCATTATTATTTTAAGGATAAAGAAAAATTATTTGAGATGATTTTTTCTGATGCATCCAAACAGTTCTTCCCGAAAATTGCAGAGATCATTGATTCGAAAGCAAATTTGTTTGAGAAAATAGAAAAATTTTGCAGAGAATATATTGATATGCTTCAGCAAAACCCATACCTGCCTTTGTTTATATTGAATGAGGTAAATGCACAACCTTTAAATTTCAAAGAGAAATTCTGGAAAAACAGAGAGCCTGTTTTTCTTAAATTCTCTGCACAAATAGATAAAGAGATAAAAAACAAAAAAATAAAACCTGTTAATCCGGCACATCTTTTTGTGAATATGATCTCTATGTGCATTTTCCCTTTTATTGGAAAACCGCTTTGGATGATCGTAAGTGGCATGGATGAAATTCAATTCCGATACTTTATCGAACAAAGGAAAACGGAAGTCGCACAATTCATTATCGAGTCAATCAAAAAATAATTTGTTATGTCAATTTTAACTGTTTGGTTAAAGCGTGTTTCAGTGTTTTCATCAATCCTTTTGTTGCTGTCAAGGGGCACTGATGTCATTGCACAAACTGTCTCTAAATTAAATATTGAACAAGCTTATCAGTTGGCACAAAAAAATTATCCATTAACCAAGCAGAGAGGCTTGATCACAAAAACAAAAGAATTTACAGTTGCTAATACTGCTAAAGGTTATTTGCCTGTGTTTTCTTTAAATGGTCAGGCAACTTATCAATCTGCGGTAACAAACTTCCCATTTACACTTCCCATTCCCGGATTTTCTTTACCCTCTTATAGCAAGGATCAGTATAAAATATTTGCAGAAGTTGATCAGGTGGTTTATGATGGGGGCTTAATTAAAAATCAACAACAAGTTGCTTCGGCAAATGAACTTATTCAGCAACAAAATCTGGAAGTAGAATTATATGTTTTATATGATCGCATCAACCAACTATTCTTTGGTGCATTATTAATTGACGAGCAATTGAAACAAAATGAGTTGGTAAAAAAAGATATTCAAAATGGAATAGATAAAGCCAAAGCGTTGGTCGCCAACGGAACTGCTTACAGAAGTAGTGTTGATGAATTATCTGCTCAATTATTACAAACAGATCAATTGCGTGTTGAATTAAAAGCAAATAAAAAAGCATTTATAGAAATGCTTGGATTGTTTATCAATAGTGCTGTTGATGAAAATATTATTTTGGAAAAACCCGCAGTGCCTGTTTTGTTGGATAATATCAATCGACCTGAATTATTGTTTTATGATTATCAAAAGAAAGCATACGATCTTCAAGATGAATTATTAAAAACACAAGTGAGACCAAAATTCAGTTTGTTCGCACAAGGTGGCTATGGAAGACCCGGATTAAATATGTTAAGCAATGATTTTGCTTTGTATTATATCAGCGGATTAAAATTAAATTGGAATTTAGGCAGTCTTTACACTTTAAAAAATCAAAAACAATTAATTGACATAAACAGAAAAAGTGTAGATCTGCAAAAAGAAACTTTTCTATTCAATACCACTGTTATTCAAAAACAACAAAGCGCAGAACTGATAAAATTTTTAGAACTATTAAAAAAAGACGATGCCATCATTGCTCTTCGCGAATCAGTGAAAAAGGTTGCTGCTGCTCAATTAGAGAATGGTGTACTGAGTGCTCACGATTATATTAATCAGGTCAATGCAGAAGATCAGGCAAGACAAGCTTTCATTCTTCATCAAATGCAATTATTACAATCTCAATACAATTATCAAAACACTGTTGGTAATAATAAAAAATAATCATTCCGTTAAATCATAAAATCATACTAATGAAAATTCGAATATTTTTTTACACCGCCTTACTGTCAACTTTTATGGTGGGTTGCAACTTAAACAGTCAATCATCAGATGCCTCGGGTACATTTGAAGTAGATGAAGTGATTGTATCATCTGAAGTGCCGGGAAAAATCATGACATTAAATATTGAAGAAGGTTCTGTTCTAAAAAAAGACAGTATTGTAGGCGCAATCGATTCTATTCCATTGCAGTTGCAAAAAGCACAAGTAGAAGCAACGATCGGATCATTGCAACAAAAAACGATGGATGTTAAGCCACAAGTAAAATTATTACAAGATCAGATTCTTGTTCAAAAAGCACAATTAGATAATGCATTATTGGAAAAAGCCAGAACAGAAAGATTGATTAAAGCCGATGCCGCTACAACAAAACAATTAGATGATCTGAATACACAGATTGATGTGTTTAAAAAACAAATTGCGGTTAATGAGCAACAAATAAAAGTACAGGAATCTGCCACCGGCACACAAAACAGCACGGTGCTGAGTGAATATAAACCTTTGCGTAAATCCGTTGCACAAATAGAAGATCAATTAAAACGCACCAATATCACCAATCCAACGAATGGAACGGTATTAACTAAATATGCAATGGCAGGAGAAGTTACTTCTGCAGGAAAGGCTTTGTATAAAATAGCAGATCTTTCCATCATCACTTTAAGAGCCTATATCACCGGTACACAATTGGCACAAGTAAAATTAAATCAGGAAGTAAAAGTGTTGGTGGATAGCAGTGAAAGCAAATACAGAACATATTCCGGAACAATCACCTGGATATCTGATAAAGCAGAGTTCACGCCAAAAACTATTCAAACAAAAGATGAAAGAGCCAATCTGGTTTATGCCATTAAGATCCATGTAAAAAATGATGGCTATTTGAAGATCGGTATGTATGGCGAAGTAAAATTCAATTAAAAATATGCAGCCGATAACAGTAGAAAATATTATAAAAACATATCGCACCAAAAAAACAACGGTAGATGCATTGAAGGGAATTTCATTTGCTGTAAATAAAGGTGAGATATTTGGATTGATTGGTCCTGATGGCGCCGGCAAAACATCTTTGTTCAGAATACTTACTACGCTGTTAATTGCAGATAGCGGCCATGCAACCGTTGATGGTTATGATGTAATTAAAGATTATAAACAGATTCGCCATCGGGTGGGTTATATGCCGGGAAAATTTTCTTTGTATCAGGATTTATCTGTTCAGGAAAATTTAGAATTCTTTGCTACTATCTTTAATACTTCCATTGAAGAGAATTATGATTTGGTAAAAGAGATCTATCAACAAATAGAGCCTTTTAAAACACGTAAGGCCGGACAATTATCCGGTGGCATGAAACAGAAGCTGGCATTGTGTTGTGCATTAATACACAAACCATCGGTATTGTTTTTAGATGAACCCACAACGGGTGTGGATGCCGTTTCGCGTAAAGAATTTTGGGAGATGTTGCATCGATTAAAATTACAAGGCATCACTATTTTAGTTTCAACGCCTTATATGGATGAAGCAAGTTTATGTGATCGTGTTGCGTTGATTCAAAAAGGAGAGATATTATCTGTAAATACACCCAAAGGAATTACGACTGAATTCAAAAAACCATTGTGGGCAGTAAAAGCCAATGAAATGTTTCCATTGATGACCCAGATCAAACAAAATGAATTAGTGGAAAGTTGTTACCCTTTTGGTCAATATCATCATGTAGTATTTAAAACGCAAGAGAACATAAAAGAAACATTAGAAGCGATCGCAAAAAAGGGAAACTATACAAATTTTGAAGTGCAGGCTATTGAACCCAATATCGAAGATTGTTTTATGGCATTGATGAAAGAATAGATTATGCAAAAAGAAAAAGTGATTACTGCAAAAGATTTAACTAAACGGTTTGGAGATTTTACTGCCGTTGATAAAATATCTTTTGAAGTAGAAAAAGGAGAAATATTTGGTTTTCTCGGTGCCAATGGTGCCGGCAAAACAACAGCTATGCGTATGTTATGCGGTTTATCGATGCCCACATCAGGATCCGCTTCTGTAGCGGGTTTCGACGTGTATAAACAAAATGAGCAGATCAAAAAGAATATCGGTTACATGAGTCAGAAATTTTCTTTGTATGAAGATTTGACGATTCGGGAGAACATACAATTCTATGCCGGTATTTATGGATTAACAGATCAACGCATCAAAGAAAAGACAGAACTACTTTTAAAAGAATTGCATTTAGAAGGACAGGAAAAAACTATGGTGCGTGCATTACCACTTGGATGGAAACAGAAAATTGCATTTTCAATTGCTATTGTTCATGATCCTGCCATTGTTTTTTTAGATGAACCAACCGGAGGAGTAGATCCAATTACCAGAAGAGAATTCTGGACATTAATTTATGAAGCATCAGCCAGAGGCATTACCATTTTTGTAACAACACATTACATGGATGAAGCGGAATATTGTAATCGTGTTTCTATAATGGTGGATGGAAGAATTGATGCATTGGATTCTCCTGCCAATCTGATGAAAAATTATAGCGCCCATTCAATGGATGATGTGTTTTTGCATTTGGCAAGAAAAGCAGAGCGGAGTGAATAAAAACCAACCTCTAAAGGCGGTATTGTGAGAGCATAAAAAATGGAACTTGATAATTTAAAAAAATGATTACCGAATTAAAAAATAGGGCAAAGAAAAATCACTCCCCTTTAGGGGTTGGGGGTAAGCAATTTTTTATTTTTGTAAAAAAAGAATGGCTCCATATATGGAGAGACCGTCGCACTTTATTCATTTTAATATGGATGCCCATTGTACAAATATTATTGTATGGTTTTGCATTGACCAATGAAGTAAAGAATTCCAACCTTGCCATATTCGATCAATCAAAAGATGAAGCCACTGCTCTTATCTCTCATCAAATTGCAGCGAGTCGTTATTTTAATTTGGTGAAGAATGTATATTCTTATCAAGAGATAGAAGCCACTTTTAAAAAAGGTAAAATAAGATTGGCTGTAGTTTTTCCGAAAGGCTTTCGATATGATCTATTACATACCAATCATGCACAAATACAATTAATCGCTGATGCATCTGATCCGAATACAGCCAATATGTTAACCAATTATGCAAAGGCTATCATAAATGATTATCAGCAATCTATTAATCAAAACGAAAAACTTCCTTACACTATTAATACACAATTACGCATGTTGTATAATCCTGAATTAAAAGGTGCATACAATTTTGTGCCGGGTGTAATGGCATTGGTATTAATGTTGGTTTGTGCAATGATGACATCTATTTCAATTGTTCGTGAAAAAGAAATGGGAACGATGGAAGTCATTCTTGTTTCGCCTTTAAAACCATTCAGGATCATCATCGCTAAAACCATTCCTTATTTATTGGTTTCTATGTTAAACATTGCCAGCATTTTATTATTGAGTGTGTATGCTTTGGATGTTCCCATCAGTGGTAGTTTGTTATTATTGATTGCTGAAAGTATATTATTTACTATCACTTCTCTTTCTGTTGGAATATTAATTTCTAATACTGCCAAAACACAACAAACAGCGCAGTTTACGTCGGTGATGAGTTTGTTTTTGCCAACCTTAATGTTCAGCGGATTTTTATTTCCTGTAGAAAATATGCCGGTGCCATTACAGATTATTTCCAATATTGTTCCGGCTAAATGGTATTACATTATTGTAAAATCGGTGATGATTAAAGGACTTGGTTTTTCTGCAGTATGGAAGGAAACAATGATACTTGTTGTAATGACTTTGATATTACTTGGTATCAGTATTAAGAATTTTAAAATACGATTGGGATGAGGGTATTAAAATTTTTATTGCAAAAAGAGTTGCGACAAATTCTACGAGATCCGGCCATCTTTAGGATTTTATTCATCATGCCCATGATACAATTGTTGATACTTCCATTGGCAGCAGATTATGAAATTAAGAATATTAATTTAGGTGTAGTAGATCATGATCATAGCGAATACTCACGCAAACTCATTAATAAAATTGTTTCATCCGGTTATTTTAGATTGAAAGATTATAGTGCCACATTTAAACAGGGTATGTATGCCATTGGGCAAGATAAAACAGATTTGATTTTAGAAATACCTGCTCAGTTTGAAAGAGGATTGGTTAAAGAAGATGAAGCTACTTTATTGGTAGCAGTTAATGCGATAAATGGCGTAAAAGCCGGACTGGGCAGTGCTTATATTCAAGGTATCATTCAAGACTATAATCAGAATGTTCGAATGCAATGGATACAGTTTCCGCGATTTAATCCACAACCAACTATAGAAGTAGCTTCTTCTAATTGGTATAATCCTAATATGAATTATCGATTGTTCATGGTGCCGGGCATTTTAGTAATGTTGGTAACAATGATCGGTTCAACCTTTGCAGCCAATAATATTGTTCGTGAAAAAGAAAAAGGAACAATTGAACAAATTAATGTTAGTCCGATCAAAAAAACACAATTCATTTTAGGAAAATTAATTCCTTTCTGGATGTTGGCACTTATCGAATTAACGATTGGTTTAATCATTGCAAGATTGGTATATGGTATTATACCGCTGGGGCATTATATCACGATTTATATTTTCGCATCTATTTATTTGTTGGCGATTCTGGGTTTAGGATTATTAATGTCTACTTATGCTCAAACACAGCAACAATCCATGTTGGTCTCCTTTTTTATCACGATGATATTTAATTTATTGAGCGGCTTGTATACACCTATTGAAAGCATGCCGCAGTGGGCACAAATTATTACCAGATTAAATCCGGTTTCTTATTTTATTGATGTGATGCGTTTGGTGGTTTTAAAAGGAAGTAGTTTGTCTGATATCAAATACCAAATCTTTGCACTGCTTGGGTTTGCTGTGTTCTTTAATACTTGGGCGATTTTGAATTATAAAAAGAGATCGGGATAATTTTTTTCTTTTCTAATCGAATTATTGTTTCCGCTCTCTGCTTTCTATTTCAAATAGGAATTGGAATAAATTAACATCAGTAGGTATCTGTAATTTTTTTCTTAACCTATAACGGCTTATTTCAACACCTCTTACAGAAATACTCATTAGGTGAGCTATTTCCTTGCTTGATAAATTCATTCGTAAATAAGCGCAAAGCTTTAATTCATGAGGTTTTAAATCAGGAAATTTTTCTTTTAATATTATTAAGAAATCTCCATGAACTTTATTGAAATGGATGGAAAATTGCTCCCATTCATCATTCAGTTTTTCATCTTCCGTTAAACTGCGGAGGATTTTTTTCAGTTCAGATGTTTCAATGGTTTCCTTGCCAGACTTATTAATTTGATTGATTTTATTTAGTTCTTCTTTAATCTTTAATAAGAATTCCTTTTTCTGAACGAGATTCATTGCTGTTGATGCAAGTTCTAAATTCTTAAATTCTATCTCCGATTCTAACTTTTCGTTTTTTAACTGCACTAATTCTTTTTCTGATTTTTCTAATGCTAACTGATGTAAATAAGCTATATTTTTTTGTTCCTCTTCATATTTTTCTCTTTCTTCCAAGAGTTTCTTTTCCTGTTTCTTTTGAATTTTTTGTTCTTGCTTTTTATAAAGCAGGTAAAAGGTACCGCATGCAAGCAAAAAGTAAATAAACCAAGCCCCAATGGTATTATACCATGGAGGTAATATGTGAAATGAATAATTAGAGATAGCAGATTCTGTATTCAAATTGTTGCGCACTTTAATTTGAAATATATAATTGCCTGAAGGCAAATTGGTATAATCTTTTTCGGTTTTTTTTGTCCATTCAGACCAACCTTTGTCAAATCCTTTTAAGTAGTAACTGTATTCCAGATTAGACTGTTGTTCATAAAACGGAGAAGAATATTCAAAATGAATTGAATTGAAACTATAATTGATATCCGGTATACTTTCTTTTGTTTGTTGATTTGAATCATTGTTTACCGATTTGTAATATCCGCCGAAAACAATTTTCTCTGATTCATTTTTTATTTTAACATCATTGATAAAAACTTTTAGTGGGTGAATATTTTGTTTGTAGCTCTCATAATTGATGTGATAAAATCCAAGTTCTCCCCCTATGAAAACATTATTCTTGTTAATGGGATAAATATTTTCGAAACCACTAAGGATCCTGTCTTTTAATTCAGGTAGATAGATAATTGCCGGCTTTTGATTTGAGAAATCAACAACACCAATACTTTTTTCATGTACAAACCAGATATTTCCTTGTGTATCTTCTTTTAAATAACGAATGCTTATATCATTGAAGATATTAGCATAAAAAGTGGAAGGGATAAACTTATCAGAACGTGCATCATATTCATATATTCCTTTTTCGGTTGCAATCAATATTTGATTCTTTATTTTATAAACATGATTGTTTAAAGTTGAAGGAAGTCCGTTTTCCTGCGTATAAAGTTTTACAGAGCCATCATTTAAATTAATTTTATAAACACCTCTATAGGGATGAGATACCCACATGATTTTTAATACGCTATCAATAGCAAGAAATCTGGATGAAGTATTAAGGTTAGGGATTGTTCCTTTATTGACAAAGTTTCCGTTGCTCTCACTGAATAATTGAACGCCCTGATAGTTGCCTACAGCATACAATGGTGAAGAGCCATTTCTTACAGATTGAAATGTCCAATAGCCCGTTGACTTATCGACAGGTATCAACTGGTCGTTTTTAATTTGGAATAGGCCCTCTTCTCTACCAGCAAGTAAATGTTCATTCATTTCAAATACTTGCCAGGTTTGACCTTCAGCAATTAATTTGGTTTTATTCTGGATATAACTAAGATCACTTGTATGCTCTAACGGTAATTTGTAAATACCATTAGATAAAGCGAAATAGATATTATCCTGATATAGAGAAACGGAATATCCTCCACCATCATTGAATGCTTTAGGGTAGATATGTTTTACGGCACTATTATAAGGAATAAAATCAATGCCATTGCTAAGACCTAACCATATATTATTATTCTTATCTGTAAAAAGACTCTTGATATTATTGTTCTGTAAGCCTTCTTCTTTTGTGAAGTGTTCAACAATTTTCCCTGTTTTGTTGATATGATAAAAGCCATTGTTGTAAGTGCCAATGAGATAATTATTTGTATCAATTTTTGTTGAACTTGTAAAATGTAAATTATTGATATCTCTTTCGTTTAATGTAAAAGCGGAAAGTTTATTTCCTTTTAAAATAAATAAGCCATTTTTAAAAGTGGTTATTAAACTTGAGTTGTCTTCTAAAGGAGTGATTGATGTAATGTAAAAATCCCGGGGCAGAAGACTTTTATCAATTAAGCTTTCCCATTTGCCGGATTGATATACTAAAAGACCCTTTCCTTCATCATGTGCTAGTAATCTTTTTTGATGAAGCCCTAAAAATATCCAGGAAGTCCAGGGCTGATATACTGAAATAGTATTATTGTGGTACTTGAATAATTTTGAATTACACCGGAAAAAGACATCCTTTTCATAAGAAACAATATTCCATACATCGGCAAATTTCTGATCTGACTCGTCTAATAAATTTTTTAAAGAAGTATAACTTAGTGTTCCGTTTTTATCAGGGGAGAAAAATCCCATTTCATCCTGTCCGCCAACATAAAGTCGATTGTCTTTTCCAAATTCTATTGACCAAACTATAGTTTTATTGGGTAGCGGAAATAGTTTCCAATAAGCCCCATCATAGATCAATAAACCCTCATTATTTGCAAAATAAAGTCTGCCTTCAGCGTCTTGTTTAATACTCCAGTTTTGTGTACCAGCATTGTAATACTTTTTTTGAAAATTCTGTATTTCTCTTTGTCCGATAAATGGCTGAGAATATAGATTAATTAAACAAATGGCAAAAAGTATAAACAACAAGCTTTTCTTTTTCATACATCTGGTCATTTGCCTCGATTTTTAGTATTGATGTAGTGCTGATGTAGTTAATTACTCGTAAATATAGTAGTATTTTTTTTTGTAGTAGTACTGATGTGGTTGAATATTTCTTTACAAAATTTCATCTGTATAGTTTTACAATCTCTAACTCACAATTGCTCATCAACCGTTAATTGGTTTCTTAACTGTTTGCTTATGATAAAAAAAAATGAATCCCCAAATTCTCTAAATACAGGAATTTCCATTCGGAAAAATATAGCCTTTTGGGTAAAGGCTAAACCACGTTCTCCATCATAATTGTGTTTTCTTCAACAAATGGGCAATGAGCCAATAAAGATTTGCCCTTTGGTATTTATAATTCAAATTTTCTTCAAAACAATAACAACTTGCATATGAAATTTAAAAATCGATTTTGGCTAATAGTCACTTTCTTTTTTGGCATTTTACTTTCTGCGAATGCTCAAACTATCAGAATTCAAGGTAAAGTGACAAAAAAACCTAGCGGAGAACCTCTTGCCGGCGCTAGCGTAATTATTAAAGGCACTGCCATCGCTACAACAACAGATCAATTAGGTAACTACAAACTAAGCCTTACACAAAAAGGGCAAACGATTATTGTATCTTTTGTTGGGATGACTGCTGTAGAAAGAAAGATCAGTAACAGTGGAACTGAAAACTTTCAATTAGAGGATAACAGTAATGCATTAACCGATGTAGTGGTAATTGGATACGGCACACAGAAAATAACAAATGTTTCCGGTGCAATTTCTACCATAAAAAGTAGTGATATAGAAAAGTCAAGTCCTGTAAGGGTTGAAGAAGCTATTCAGGGCAGGGCTTCCGGTGTAACTGTTATTCAAAGCGGGTCACCTGGTGTTAAACCAACATTATTTGTAAGAGGTATTCCCTCTTTCAGCGGTTCTGATCCATTGGTAGTAGTAGATGGTTCAGTTCAAACACTTGATGATTTTAATTCAATTAACCCTGCTGATGTTGAAAATATTAATATTTTAAAAGATGCTGCATCAACAGCTATTTATGGTATCAGTGGCGGTAATGGTGTAATTGTAGTTACAACAAAATCAGGCAGAAAAAATCAGAAGACGCAATTCAGTTTATCAAGTAGTTATGGTTTACAATCTGTAGCTAAAGAAATCGGTGTTTTAAATGCAACTGAATATGCAGCTATTTTAAATGAAGGAAGTACAACTTCAGGCGGTGCTGTCATATTCCCGAATCTAAGCAATGTTGGTGTTGGAACCAATTGGCAGGATCAAATCTTCCAGCAAGCGCCGATACAATCTCATTCACTTGCTGCAAGTGGCGGAACTGATAAAATGACTTATTTCTTATCTGCAGGATATACCGATCAAATTGGCATTTTAGGCGGAACGAAGTTTAATAAATCTGATTACTCCAGAGGCAACTTTACAGCAAACTTAAGTTTTCAATTAACCAATAAATTAAAGTTCATTGTAAATGCTACGGAAGTTCTGTTAAGTTCGAAAGGGGTTCAGGAGGGTAACTGGAATGGAATTATCGGTGAGGCATTGAATTTTGATCCTACAGTTCCTGTAAATAATACAGTACCCAATTCCATTGGTACTTATGGTTTCAGCTCACTGATTTTGCAGGAAGTACATAATCCGTTAACAGAAATGCAAAATACCTACAATTCCAATTTAGGTAATAAACAATACGGCAAATTTGAATTTCAATATGATGTAATAAAAAATTTAAAACTTACTACCAGATTTGGTTATACAAATTATATAGATAATGTAAGATCATTTTCTCCTTTGATCTTCTATGGAGTGAATAATATAGATAATTCTTTGAATGCTGATGGGTCAACTGTATCCGGAAAACATAATTCAGTTACATCTGTAAGAGATAACTATTTCAACTATAACTGGGAAAGTTTTGCCAACTATGATTTTAAGCTTAAAAAAGGTCATCATTTCGAGACTGTTCTTGGAATGGGATTAGGTAAAGCTTCTCAAAATCATTTAGGTGCTTCAAAACAGGATGTGCCATTTAACTCCTGGACTTTTGCAAGTTTACAATCAGCAACCGGCACTAATACAGCCACCAATACTCAGGCTAATACAGGTTATTATTGGGAAGCATTCACAAAATCACTTTCTTATTTTGCAAGAGTTAACTACGATTACGAAAATAAATATTTAGCTTCTCTAAGTGTTAGAAGAGATGGGTCATCAGAATTTACGGATGCTAAAAAGTATGGTGATTTTTATGCCGGTTCTTTAGGTTGGATTGTATCCAAAGAAAGTTTCTTTAAATCACGATTTATAGATTTCTTGAAAATTAGAGCCAGTTATGGATCAGTAGGCAGTAGCAATGGGGCATCTTTGCAAACTTCTTCAATCATTACCGGTGGAACTTATAATAACATTGGTAATAGCAATGGTTATTATTTTAATGGAGTATTTTATCCCGGTTCATCTATCGGTTCACAAATCAATCCCAATCAATTAGGATGGGAAACTGATGCCCAAATGAATGGTGGTTTTGAAATTACTTTTTTAAATAACAAACTTTCTTTAACTGCAGATTATTATCAAAAGAATGTAAATAATTTGTTGTTCACAGGTACTCAAGCATTATTTATTGGAACAGTTCCACCACCATTAGCAAATATTGGTTCTACCAAAACAACAGGATTGGATTTGATGTTATCATACAGAGATAAAATTGGTAAGAATTTTAGTATCAATACCTCTGTCACTTTTACAACTTCTAATAGTTTAGTAACTGCTACCAACTTCGACAATTCTGCAAAAATCACTGGTGGCGGTTATTACAATGGTCAGTCACAAACTGTAACAGTATTTCAAAAAGGCCAATCACCCGGTTATTTTTATGGATATCAAACAGATGGATTATTTCAGAATGCAACACAGATTGCAAACTCAGCCACACAAACCGGCGCTCAACCGGGAGATATCAAATATAAAGACATCAATGGAGACGGTATAATTGATAGTAGAGATCAGACAAAGATTGGAAATCCTTTTCCAAAATTTGTAATGGGATGGAATTTGGGTATTGAATATAAGAATATTGATTTCTCTGCTTTCATTTATGCATCATATGGTAATAATATTTATAGGGCTTATGAAAGAAATTCCAATTATACTAATAAGTTCAGAAATATTTTAGCACGTTGGACAGGAGCGGGTTCCACTAATAATGGAAGCAATCCTCGTTATTCATTTACGGATCCCAATAATAATGCTCGTGTTTCTGATAGATATGTTGAAGATGGTTCTTTCATAAAAATCAAAAACATACAATTGGGTTATACTTTACCAAAATCAATAACAAAAACTGTATTCACAAAAGTTCGTTTTTATGTAGCTGTAAAAAATGCACTCACACTTACAAAGTATAGTGGATTTGATCCCGAAATTTCTGGAGGTATCATGAACTCGGGTGTTGATCTGGGTACATATCCGCAAGCTCGTGTGTACACTTTTGGTTTAGATCTTAAATTTTAATAACCTAAATGATTATAAAAATGAAAAAATATTTTAAAATATTAGGAGTAGTAAGCTTATTAGGTTTAATTGTTTCATGCAATAAATACTTGCAGAAAAATCCTCAAGATGCTTATTTGATCTCCTCAAGTTCTTATTTAATTACAGCCTCTGATTACCAAACAATGGAAGTGAGTGTTTATACACCCTTGCAATGGTTAAACCAATTGGTGCCTATTGGAGATATTGCATCTGATAATGCTGTTTCAGGAGGTGAGAGTGCATCAGATGTGTTAGACCTTCAGCAAATAGATGATTACACATTAACCCCTGTTAATGGTACTTTAACTAATCTCTGGCAATATGCATATGAAGGTGTAAACCGCGCTAATTATTTAACTCAATACAAAACTACCAATCCTTCAGGTCAAACAGTAAGTTTTGCAGGTAAAGAAGCTATGTATGGTGAAGTTTATTTTTTGCGCGCATTTTACTATTTCACATTGGTGAAAATGTTTGGTGATGTACCTTTATTTACGGATAAAAGATTGGACATTTCTGCAACCGGTACATTGAAACGTACAGCCAAGGCCTCTGTTTATTTATCTATTGAGAATGACCTGAATGCAGCCATTAATGTATTACCCAATACACAAACACAAGCCGGTCGTGCTACAAAGTTTGCAGCACAAGCATTGTTAGGTAAAGTATATTTGTATCAACAGAAATATGATTCTGCAGCAACAGTGTTGCAAAGTGTTATCAATTCGAATGCATTTAGTTTGGTTAGCAATTTTGCCTCTATATTTTTGAAATCAGGGCAGAATGGTCCTGAATCTGTTTTCGAAATTCAATATTCAAGCAGTGGTGCCAATTCATATGATGGTGCAGATCCAGCTCAAGGTCCGGGCAATTATCAAGTGCAACAATGTGGTGTTAGAAATTTAAGTTCATCATCTTCGTTAATGCCTTATGCACCGGGTTGGAGTACTAATTTGCCCACACAAAATTTGGCCAATGCATATAGTACAGGTGATCAAAGAAAAGCAGCTACTTGCTTTGATATTGTTGCTTATGTAGCAGCAAATCCTTCTTGGAATATTACCTATCAGGTTGCTCCTTATAAAAATACAGGATTGTATAATCAAAAATATTTACCTTATATCGGGCAGGGTGCTACCAGCGGTGGTGATCCTAAATTAAATTATCCGAATAATTATCGAACTATTCGTTATGCCGATGTATTGCTAATGGCAGCAGAAGCCTACAACAAAAGCGCTTCTCCTAATGACGCAAAAGCACAATTATATCTTAATCAAGTTCGTCGTCGGGCATTTCAAGTGAATGATGCAAGTCATGATGTTACTGCAACGGGAGCAGCTTTATATACTGCTATTTTAAATGAAAGAAGATTGGAGTTGGCGATGGAAGGTGAGCGTTTTTTTGATTTAGTTAGAACCGGTCAGGCAGCAACAGTTTTATCGCCTCTTTTTAAAGCAGGTAAAAACGAAGTATTCCCTATTCCTCAACAAGAAATTTTGGTTTCCGGATTAGCACAAAATCCGGGATACTAGTATTTAATAAAAACAAATATTATGAAACTATTTAAATACATCGCTTCATTCATACTTCTGGCAAGTATAATTGTTATTGGTTGTAAAAAAGAAACTACAACTGATACTTCCTTTGTAGCAGCAGCCACTTCAGTTAATAACTTATCTGTGATGTTTAATATCACTCAAGATAATACCGGCTTGGTGACCATTACACCTAATGGAACCGGTGCAGTTTATTATGATGTTTCTTTTGGAGATACTACCAAAAATGCTGTTACTATTAATGCCGGAATGAATGTTAAACATATTTATCCTGAAGGAAATTATCAGGTTAAATTAGTGGGACATGATATTAAAGGTGGCACTGCAACTTTAACGCAGGCATTGGTTGTCTCTTTTATAGCACCCAAAAATTTGGTGGTAAATGTGGCAACATCAAAATTAACAGTGAATGTTTCTGCTACTGCACAGTATGCCACTTTTTATAAAGTTTATTATGGCGATTCCAATAATGTAGTGCCTATACCTTATGCATCTGCATTGGCAAATCAAGTAGTATCTCACACTTATGCAAAGGCCGGTACTTATGTAGTAAAAGTTGTTGCATTAAGCGGTGGCGCTGCTACTACTCAATTCTTAGATACCATCACAGTTGCCAATCAAATAAACTTGCCAGTTACATTTGAAGACCCCAATACAGATTATACTATGAGTGATTTTGGCGGAGCGTTATCTTCTTTAGCAATTGATCCGGCAAATGCAAGTAATCATGTAATAAAATCGGTAAAAACAGCAGGTGCACAAACTTGGGCTGGTGTAACTATTGGCACAGCTTTAGGCTTTGCAAACCCCATACCTTTAACAAAAGCAAACCCAAGAATGACTGTAATGGTATATTCTCCTGCGGTAGGGTTAGATATTAAATTAAAAGTAGAAGACCATAACGATGCTACACATTCAGTAGAAACCGATGTGCTTTCAACTGTTGCAAATAAATGGGAAACAATCACATTCGATTTTAGCCATCAGGCAACAGGTACAGCAGCATTCAGTTCATCTTATAACTATGATAAAGCTTCTATCTTCTTCGATTTTAATAATTCTGGTACTGGCAAAACTTTTTATTTCGATAATGTACAAATGGCTCCACCTCCATTAGCACAATTAAATTTACCGGTAACTTTTGAAAGTACCACTGTTGATTATACCATGACTGATTTTGGGGGCAATAGCTCAACTCCGGCAATTGATCCATCAGTTAGTTCTAACCATGTAATGAAAAGCACAAAAACAGCAGGTGCACAAACATGGGCAGGTACAACCATTGGAACTGCAAGTGGTTTTGCTACTGCAATTCCACTTACTGCTACCGCAACAAAAATGAGTGTTAGAGTATTTTCGCCTGCTGCTGGAATTGATATAAAATTAAAGGTAGAAGATCACAATAACGGAGCTAATTCTGTTGAAACAGATGTATTAACTACTGTAGTGAATGGATGGGAAACATTAACTTTTGATTTCAGCAAACCTGCTTCTGGAACGGCTGCCTGGAATGCATCTTATACTTATGATAAGGCTTCTATTTTCTTCGATTTTGGAAATGTTGGTGATGGCAGAAGTTATTATTGGGATGATGTAAAAATGATTGCTGCTCCTGTTTTATCGCAAATAAACTTGCCAGTAACATTTGAAAGTTCCACTGTTGATTATACTGTTACAGATTTTGGTAGTAATGTAACTATACCTGCAATAGACCCTGTTGTTAGTACCAATCATGTAATGCAAACTACTAAACCTTCGGGCGCACAAACATGGGCAGGTACAACAATTGGTACCGCTTTAGGATTTGCATCGTCAATTGCATTAACTGCTACAAGAACGAAAATGACGGTTCGGGTTTATTCGCCCGCTGCCGGAATTGATATAAAACTAAAAGTTGAAGACCATAACGATGGTACACACTCAGTAGAAACAGACGTATTAACCACAGTAGCTAACGGATGGCAAACATTAACTTTTGATTTTAGTAAACCTGCTTCTGGAACGACTGCCTGGAATGCATCTTATACTTATGATAAGGCTTCTATTTTCTTCGATTTTGGAAATGCAGGAAGCGGAAAAATGTTTTATTGGGATGATGTGATATTTCTTTAATAAATAAAAAATATAGTTATGATAAATAAAATAAAATCAATAACAATAATTCTTCTTGCAATCATAGTTTATATTGCATGCAAGAAAACAGAGTATTCCTTCGGAAACATAAAAACACCCACTAACATAACTGTGGCTGTTGCTATTCAGGGAGCTAATACAGCTAATCCTACAGGAGATGGTTCGGGTAATGTAAGTTTTACGGTTAGTGCAACTGATGCGATTACCTATAAAATTTATTTTGGCAATGGAGATTCTGTATTAACACCTACCGGAACTGCTACCTATAAGTATACGCAATTAGATACCAACAGTTATACAGTAACAATAAATGCTATTGGAACAGGTGGTGCTGTTTCTACATTAAGTCAGCAAATAAAAGTTTTGTATAAGTATCAAATTCCATCAACCATTCTTTCTTATTTAACCAATGGGACATCTAAGAATTGGGCAATTGCAAAAGATACAGCCGGACATTTTGGTGTTGGTCCAACAAACAGTTTTACAGCTGATTGGTATCAAGCTCAGCCAAATGAAAAGCCGGCCTGTGCTTATGGAAGTGTAATTACTTTTACACAAGTTGGAAGTAATGGAGTTTCTATGAATGATAATAACAATGGATCTTCTTTTTTAATTGGAGCAGCTACAGGTTTTTATGGTCAATCAGGTGGAGATGGTTGTTATGGAATTAGTACGGGTGGTACAAAATCTCTTTCTTTTACTTCAGCAACATCCGGATCGAATTCATCAAATTCAACTGGTGTTCAGTTTAAAGTTCCCGGTAATGGTATTATTGGTTTTGGTACCGGAGCTAATGTATACGAAATTTTGTTTCTCTCCTCTAAAGTTATGTTACTTAGAAATATTGGTAGTGATGGAAATGCATGGTATCAGATTTTAAGAGCACAATAATTAAGACAGCTAAAAATAATATTGACTGGGATATTATTTTTAGCTGTTTCTTCTTAAATAGCATGTTATGAAAAATATCATTTTAGGATGTATTTTATCTATGCCCATCTTTATGTCATGTGGTGGCGGCAGTAAAAATACTTCTAGCCCCAATACACCGCCAACTAATTTAACGGTGAATGCAAATGTTGCTTCAGACAGCAGTGGTAATGTTTCATTTACTGCAACTGCTACCAATGCGGTGAGTTATGACTTTAATTTCGGGAATGGTGTTATTCAAACAGTACAATCAGGCATTGTAACATATAAATATGCCGGATCAGGAACTTACACTGTTAATGTAATAGCAACAAGTGCATCAGGTCAAACTCTGTCAGCAAATACTCAGGTAACAGTGGTTGTTAAATTAAATTTAGTTTGGTCTGACGAATTTAATAATACGGGTAGTCCTGATCCAGCGAAATGGGGGTTTGATTTAGGCGCAGGGGGATGGGGTAATAATGAATTAGAATATTATACTTCCAGAACAAATAATGCAATTGTTTCCAATGGCACACTAAAGATTATTGCTACAAAAGAAAATTATTTGGGAAGTAATTATACTTCTGCACGTCTTCTTTCAAAAGGGCTTTATTCTTTTCAATATGGAAGAATTGATATCAGTGCAAAATTACCTGCCTCTATTGGAACATGGCCTGCTCTTTGGATGTTAGGAAATAATCAGGCAACCGTTGGCTGGCCGGCTTGCGGAGAGATAGATATAATGGAACAAAACGGAAGTAATAAAAATACTATTTATGGAACCATGCATTATCCAACTCAAGTAAACCCAAACGGTGATGGTACTACCACTTCAATAGCAAATGCAAGCACTGCTTTTCATAAATATTCTGCTATTTGGTCGGCAGCATCCATACAATTATTAATTGATGATGTTGTCTATTATACCTTAACAAACAAAAGTTCATTGCCTTTTAATCAAAACTTTTTCATTCTTTTGAATGTAGCTATGGGAGGTAATCTCGGTGGAACTGTTGACCCTGCATTTACATCAGATCAAATGGAGATTGATTATGTAAGGGTTTATCAATAGATTCCAAATCAATTTATTTTTCTAAATTTATAAATATCTTTTTGCTGATGAAGTTTCTAATTACAACTCTTTTTTTTATAATTTCTTTTTTGATTAGCTCTCATTTATCTGCGCAAAATAAAACTGCTGTTATAGAAAAAGTAAATAGCAGAGTCGTTTTCTTTGATGATTTCTCAGGTAATAAATTAGATCGTTCTAAATGGAATGTTGAAATAACAGGCAATCATTTCAACGATGAATTGCAGGCCTATGTTGATTCATCATTAACCTGTTATATTGAAAATAACTCCTTGGTATTAGAACCTAAATATGCGCCGGGATTTGTTACTAAAGATGGACAAAAATTCGATTTTATATCTGCTCGATTAAATACAAAAAGCAAGTTCGATTTTAAGTATGGCACTGCTGAGGCAAGAATTAAATTATCTGATGGTGAAGGACTTTGGCCTGCCTGGTGGTTATTAGGAAATAATGTTTGGCCTGAAACAGGAGAGATAGATATCATGGAATATGTTGGTGAAAAAGACTGGGTTAGCGCAGCTGTTCATGGAAAAGGATATTTTGGTGAAACCCCTTTTGTAAACAGACAATATTTTGATAAGAATAACGATGCTACTCAATGGCATACTTATGCAGTAGATTGGACACCCGAAAGTTTGGTATTTAAATATGATGGTGTAGTTATGTTTAGAGTAACCAAAACCATGACCAATCATTATGGTCAATGGTCATTTGATACTAACAAGCATTTGATTTTAAATTTTGCATTAGGCGGAGCTTATCCTGTAAAAATCAACGGGGTAAAAAAACCCTATTTTGGTTTACCTGCATCAACAGTTGAATTAATTAAGAATGGAAAAGCAAAAATGTATATTGATTGGGTTAAGGTGACACAGCATTAAAACGTTTATATAGGTTTTTGCAAATATTTTGACTAAACTCCTGTAAAATTAATTGTCG
>CAIRTF010000160.1 GCA_903881425.1 uncultured Chitinophagaceae bacterium
AATTTTTAATACCTCTGACATTGGCTTATCATTTAAATATTTGCTTACATTCATTGCAAAAATAGTTTACATGCCAAAAAGAATTCTTAGTATAATTTTATTGTTAACTGTATTAGCAATTGTTTTATTTTTTACTATAGTTCCCTCATACGTAGATCATTCTAGAAATAAGATTCTTCATCCAAATGCAAAGATTGAAAAAGTTGGCTGGTACGACTCCATCCCATTTATTGCAGATATGCATTGCGATGCCTTATTGTGGGATAGAAATATTTTAAAAAGAAATGAACACGATCAAGTTGATATTCCCAAAATGCAGGAAGCCAACGCAGCTTTCCAAATATTTACTATCGTTAGCAAAACTCCGCGTGGAATGAATTACGATCATAACAGCGGAAATACCGATAATGTAGCATTATTAGCTTTTGCACAATTGCGTTCTCCTTCAGATTGGTTCAGTTTAAAAGCCAGAGCATTGCATCAATGCGATGCATTAAAAAGAGCTGCTATAAAATCGAATGGACTATTTCGTCTCATCACCAATCAAAAAGAATTAGAGAATTTTATTGATGAAAGAAAATTAAATCGCAAATTAACTGCCGGCATGTTGGGTATGGAAGGTGCTCATTGTTTTGAGGATGATGTAAACAATATCGATGCGTTTTATAATGCCGGTGTTCGATATATTGGCTTAACACATTTCTTTGATAACGAATTTGGCGGCTCTGCACATGGCGTTGATAAAGGTGGTTTGACTGAAAAAGGAAAAGAATTAATTAAAAAAATGATTGAAAAACATATCGTCATTGATTTGGCACATGCATCTCCAAAATTGATTAACGATATTTTTGCAAATACGAATTGCCCGTTGATTGTTTCTCATACCGGCGTTAAAGGAATTTGTGATAATATCCGAAATTTATCTGATACACAAATTGCAGAAATTGGAAAAAGGAATGGATTGATTGGCATTGGCATGTGGGACACTGCTGTTTGCGGAACAGATGCAGAAGCTACTGCAAAATCTATTAAATATGTGGCCGATAGAATTGGTGTTGATAAAGTTGCAATGGGTTCAGATTTTGATGGAGCCATTGAAGCAAACTATGATATTACCGGATTTCCACTCATCGTGAATGCCTTATTGAAAGAAGGTTTCAGCAGAATAGATATTGAAAAAATAATGGGTGGAAATATTCGTGATTTTTTCTTAAAGAATTTACCTAAACAATAATGAAACAACAAATCGCACATATTACTTTGATAGTTAAAGATTATGATGAAGCCATCAATTTCTACACAGAAAAACTAAACTTTATTTTAATTGAAGACACTAAACTGAGCGAAACCAAGCGTTGGGTTTTATTAAAACCACCGGGCGCTGATAGTTGTTGTTTGTTATTGGCAAAAGCAGCTAACGAAGAACAACAAAGCAGAATCGGCAATCAAACAGGTGGCAGAGTATTCTTATTTTTATATACAGACAATTTTAAAAGAGATCATTCAAATATGTTGGCTAAAGGAATTGAATTTGTAAGACAACCTATTGAAGAAAAATATGGAACTGTGGCAGTATTTAAAGATCTATATGGTAATCTCTGGGATTTGATTGAACCATCCAACAATCAAGTTCTTTAATCTATTTTCATTCATCATCATTGCTTATCTTCCGTTCCCAAACTAAAAAAGTATGAGAAAATTTTTTATTGGCTCGATCATTTTATGCATTTCATTCTTAAAAGTTCAATCACAAAATTTACCAGGTAATTACGAACAACTTATTAAAGATGAAACACCAAAGATCATTCAATGGAGAAGAGAAATTCATCAAAATCCTGAATTGTCGAATCGTGAATTTAAAACGCAGAAAAAAATTGCAGATCATTTAAAATCATTGGGTATTGAAACCAGATTACTTGCAAAGACAGGTGTAGTGGGCGTTTTAAAAGGTGGTAAACCCGGACCGGTTATTGCTTTGCGTGCAGACATTGATGCATTGCCTGTTGAAGAAAGAAATAATCTTCCATTTAAATCAACAGTTAAAGCAGAATATTTAGGTAACACTGTTTCAGTAATGCACGCATGCGGCCATGATTCACACATCTCCATGCTAATGGGAACAGCAGAAGTGTTGAGTAAAATGAAAAATGATGTACCGGGAACTGTTGTGTTTTTATTTCAGCCTGCAGAAGAAGGAACACCGGGCTCTGAGGAAGGCGGTGCACCATTAATGATTAAAGATGGTGCAATGGATAATCCTAAAGTAGATGTTGTTTTTGGATTGCATATTGAAGATTGGGCCGATCTTGGAAAAATTTATTATAAACCCGGCGCTTTCATGGCATCTTCTGATTGGTTTACTATTAAAGTAAAAGGTAAACAAAGTCATGGCGCTGACCCATGGAAAGGAATTGACCCAATTGTTACTTGTGCAGAAATAATTAATTCTCTACAAACTATTGTAAGCCGACAAATGGATCTAACACAAGCACCTGTTGTAATTACTGTTGGGAAAATTAATGCAGGTGTTCGTCCCAATATTATTCCTGAAACAGCAGAGATGGCCGGAACTATCCGAACATTGGACAGTAAAATGCAAACAGAAGTCCATGAAAGAATAAAACGTACAGTTCAGAAAATTGCTGAAGCCAATAACGCAACCGCGGAAGTTGATATTGATACAAAAACTTTGGTTACATATAATGATCCAAAATTAGTAGAGCAATCTCTCTACTCTTTACAAAAAGCAGCCGGAGGTGCTGATAATGTAGTGCCTTATCATTGGGTTACCAGTGCAGAAGATTTTTCTTTTTACGGACTGAAAGCACCAGCCTTCTTTTTTTATTTAGGTGCAAGAGATCCTAAAATAAAAATGGAAGAAGCACCTGCTCATCATACTCCCGATTTTTACATTGATGACAGCAGATTAGATGTTGGTGTTCGTGCTTTTTGTCAGTTGGTTTTCGATTATGCTAAGAATAAAAAATAATTCACTCATTAAAATAATGTTATGAAACGATTGCTTTTTGTATCTGCTATTTTCATTAGTAGTTTTATTCATGCTCAAATAAACATTACTGCAACTTCGAATAAAGTAATGACACCTGAAATGTTATGGTCGTTGGGAAGAGTAAGTGCCACGGGCATTTCAAAGGATAAGCAAAATGTAATATTTACAGTTAGCACGCCAAATATTGAAGAAAATAAAAGTAAACGAAGACAATATATTATTCCGATAAGCGGCGGTGATGCAAAAGAAATTTCATCTACAGATGATTTATTAGTGAATGATAAAATTTCTCCAGATGGAAAATACATCATCAGTACTAACAGCGTTTTACTTAAAAAAGTAAAAGGAAGTGATCTGTATGCTGATCTTCCAAAATCAAATGTGTATGTTTTTACTTCATTAAATTACCGTCATTGGGATACTTGGGAAGATGGAAAATTTGATCATGTTTTTCTTGCTCCAATGATTAATAACAAGCCTGGTGATGCAAAAGATTTAATGATGAACGAGCCATTCGATTGTCCCACAAAACCTTTTGGTGGTGATGAAGATTTTATCTGGAATCCGGATAGCAAACATGTACTGTATGTAGCCAAGAAAAAATTCGGTACTGATTATGCACTCAGCACCAACACTGATTTGTATGAATATGATATTACAACAGGCACTACAAAAAATTTAACTGAAGAAAATAAAGGTTATGATCTTGCTCCTGCTTATAACAGCAAAGGAGAATTAGCTTGGGTACAAATGAAACGTGAAGGTTATGAAGCAGATAAACAAGATATTATTGTATCAAATGGAAAAACAAAAATTAATCTTACCAATCAAAGAGATGATATACATGTAGAAAGTTTTAAATGGAGTGATGATAATAAAAATATTTTCTTCGTCGCTCCTATTAATGGCACATTGCAATTGTTTAAAGTAAACTATCCCGGCTTAACAAAAATTGCTATCACTATTTCGCAAATTACCAAAGGAGATTTTGATGTGAGTTCAATTGTTGGTCAGTCAGAAAATACTCTAGTTGTTTCCAGAACAGATATGAATCATGCTCCTGAATTATATACTGTTGATTTATCAAACGGTTCAATGAAACAATTAACGCATATAAATGATGCTGTTTATAATACCATTGGCATGGTTAAAACAGAAAGAAAATTCATTACAACAAGCGATAATAAAAAAATGTTGGTATGGATGATTTATCCACCCAATTTCGATCCTGCCAAAAAATATCCAACATTATTGTATTGCCAAGGTGGACCACAATCTCCATTAACACAATCCTATTCTTTCCGTTGGAATTTTCAATTGATGGCATCGCAAGGTTACATTATTGTTGCCCCCAACAGAAGAGGAATGCCGGGGCATGGAACCTTGTGGAATGAGCAAATAAGTAAAGATTGGGGCGGATTAGTGATCAAAGATTATTTAAATGCCATTGATGATGCGAGCAAATTACCATATATCGACAAAACCAGAAGAGGCTGTGTGGGTGCGAGTTTTGGCGGATTCTCTGTTTTTGAATTAGCCGGTGTACACGAAGGAAGATTTAAAACTTTTATTTCGCATGATGGTGTATTTGATTTCAAAAGTATGTATGGAACAACCGATGAAATGTTTTTTGAGAATTGGGAAAAAGGCGGCGCATATTGGGATAAAAAGAATGTTGTTGCACAAAGATCATTTTCTCAATCACCCAGCAATTTTGTTGACAAATGGAATACACCTATTATGATTGTTCAAGGTGGAAAAGATTATCGTGTACCCATTGAACAAGGGCAAGGTGCATTTCAGGCAGCACAATTAAAAGGAATTAAAAGTAAATTCCTGTATTTGCCGGATGAGAATCACTGGGTGTTAAGTGCACAAAATGCATTGGTATGGCAAAGAGAATTTTATAAATGGTTAGATGAAACGTTGAAGTAAGTTTTCTATGATCAGATTTTTTATTGCTTCATTTTTTACAATAATTGCTTTGATGGTTAATGCACAAGAAAAACCGTCAAAGCAATTTTGCGGATGGGCATTTAATGATACCACCGCAATTAAAAATAAAATGACCAAGCAATTTAATTTTCTTCACATTAAAGAGAATGACAGTATAGCAGATATTGGTTCTTCAAGTGGTTCTTATGAAGGATGTATTGCGGCAGTTAGTAACTATAAAAATATACATTTCACTTTAGTTGATATTGATACAAATTGTTTGAACAGGACTAAAGTAAATAAGATGTTGCAACATTACAGCATTGTAAAGAATGATTCTATTACATGGCAATTGTCAATTGTAAATAACACAGCCGATAGTTTACATCTTCCTGCTAATTCTTATAATAATGTATGGTTGATGAATACACTACACGAGATCGAGGATAAGCAAAAAATTATACAACAGATTGCTGCAATAATGAAACGTGGCGGGGAATTAGTATTACTTGAATTGTTATCAAGACCGAAACACACTATTCATGGCGGATGCAAGAAAAAATTAATGGACGAAAATGAACTTCGAATATTATTCGAACAAAATGGTTTTACAAAGGAAGATGAACTATATAATCCGAATGATGTTAAAAAAGTAATCAATCCCGTTTATTTGGTAAGGTTCAGGAAGAATTAAACTATTGATGATAGACCCTCTCCCCAAACAATAAACTTCCAATCCTCACCATCGTACTACCCTCTTC
>CAIRTF010000161.1 GCA_903881425.1 uncultured Chitinophagaceae bacterium
CTGGTGATTGGTAATAGCGAAAAATTTAAAAAAGAGAGTGACCAGTCACTTCTCTAACAATAAAACTTCCAAACAAAAACAAGAGTTTTTAAGAGAGATACATGATATTACCTGGAAAGAATTCAGCAGCGATTTTATTGCATCTATATTTGAAAGTATTGAGATTAAAAGATTATGGCCTGCATTTAATAAAAGTCAAAAACATTTCGAACAACGCTATGCATTATATATGTTTGAAGATGCAAAAGGGTATTATCGTTTAGGCATCGATAAAAAAAGAAAATTATCTCAGCCCATAATATCATTCAGATTTTTTGTAGAGGCACACAGAACATTATGGAAATTGGCTAAAGAATATGAACTGCATCCTGCTTTATGTTTTTTAGAAAAAGAGCATTCCCGAAAAATTATTTTACCTGACAAAAATGAACACAATAAAAATGTACAGAAAGCATTGACTTCATTAAAAGAAGAAATGAAAACTTATTTATTGCATGATGGCAAGAATGGGTATGTATTTTTTGAAGCAGGTAAATTTTATGGATTGGCAACATTAGCAGAGCCACCTGAAAACAACAAAGATGTCATTAAATCATTCATGACACCCTATCCCGAGAATGAAATATTATTATCGTTGGTAAGAACTTATACTGAGAAATTCCCGCAGCATATTATTACCATTGAATAGTTCTTCATTCGCTTAATTCCAAATTTTCTTTTTCAATTCATCCCTTTATTTTCGCTGCCCTTTCATTTAACAGCATTGATCAAATAGAAAAATATAAAGAACGGTATATGAATTATGCAAATGCCATCGCTCAGCGAATGAACATTAAACCTGCCCAGGCAGAAACAGTATTGGAATTATTAAATGAAAGTGCTACTATTCCTTTTATTGCCCGATACAGAAAAGACAGAACCGGTGGACTGGATGAAGTACAGATCAGAGTGATTCAAGACCAATATAAATTATTGAAAGAATTTAATGAACGAAAAGAATTCATTATTAAGACGATCACCGAACAAGATAAAATGACGGATGCATTGTTGCATAAGATTAATGATGCATTAACCATTACTGATTTGGAAGATATTTATCTGCCCTATAAACCCAAACGAAAAACAAAAGCACAAACGGCAAAAGAGAATGGCCTGGAACCATTGTCGGTATTGATCTTGGAACAAACGAATACGGATCTCGACGAAATTGTTTCTAAATTTCTAAATGATGTGGTTAAGACAAAAGAAGAAGCTTTACAAGGTGCAAGAGATATTATAGCAGAATTGATTAATGAAGATGCAACTGTTCGATCTAAGATGAGAAAACTATTTGAAGATCATGCATTGTTTCAAAGTAAAGTGGTAGCAAATAAAGAAACAGAAGCAGTTAAGTACAAAGATTACTTTGATTTCAGTGAACCTATCCATAAAATTCCTTCGCATAGAATTTTAGCTATTCTGCGTGGTTTTTTAGAAGGCTTTTTAAGAATGAGTATTGCGCCTTCAGAAGAAGATGCATTACAATTGATAGAAGGTATTTATATCAAATCAAGTTTAAATGGAAGTGTTGAACAAGTAAAGAAAGCCAGTAAAGATGCATATAAAAGATTATTGCAACCCAGTCTGGAAACAGAATTCAGAACAGCCTTAAAAACAAAAGCCGATGAAGAAGCCATTACTGTGTTCTCCGAAAATTTAAAGCAGTTATTATTAAGTGCCCCATTGGGCAGTAAACGTGTATTAGCGATTGACCCGGGTTATAGAACAGGATGCAAAGTAGTTTGCTTAAATGAGAAAGGTGATCTGTTGCATAATGATCTGATCTTTGTTCATGAATCCAATAAAAAAATGGATAGTGAATACAAGATCAAAGAACTGGTAGCGAAATATTCAATTGAAGTCTTTGCTATTGGTGATGGAACAGCTGGAAGAGAAACAGAACAATTCATTAAACAAATCGGATTGAATAAGCCGATCTTTTTAGTGAATGAAGATGGGGCTTCTGTTTATTCTGCATCTGACACTGCACGTGAAGAATTTCCGGATCATGATGTTACGGTTCGTGGTGCGGTGAGCATTGGCAGAAGATTAATGGATCCTTTGGCCGAATTGGTGAAGATCGATCCGAAGAGTATTGGTGTGGGACAATATCAGCATGATGTAAATCAATTCAGATTAAAAGAAAGATTGGATCAAACCGTTATCAGTTGTGTTAATCAGGTTGGTGTGAATGTGAATACTGCATCCAAACATTTGCTGAGTTATGTAAGTGGTATTGGAACATCACTGGCAGATAATATCATCAGGTACAGAAATGAAATAGGAAAATTCACCAACAGAAATCAATTATTAAAAGTACCCAGATTGGGCGGTAAAGCATTTGAACAGTGTGCAGGATTTTTAAGAGTAAAAGGTTCGGAAAATCCCTTGGACGAAAGCAGTGTGCATCCCGAAGCTTATCAAGTGGTAGAACAAATAGCAGCTGATCTGCAAGTGGATATTCGTTCTCTCATCAACAATCAATCATTACTACAAAAAGTAGAGGCTAAAAAATATGTGACACCTGAAATTGGTATGCTTACCATTCAGGATATTTTAAAAGAATTGAACAAGCCCGGATTAGATCCCAGAAGTGAGTTAGAGCAATTTGAATTTGCCAATATTTATTCTATTGAAGAAGTAAAAGCAGGAATGATTGTTCCGGGAGTAGTCACCAATATTACCCGCTTTGGGGCATTTATTGATATTGGTGTAAAGCAAGATGGTTTGGTGCATGTAAGTGAGATAGCTCATCAATATATTACCGACCCCAATGAAGTATTAAAATTGAATGATAAAGTGCAGGTGAAAGTAGTGGAAGTAGATATTCCCAGAAAAAGAATTGCTTTATCCATTAAGCAAACGCAGGATGCACCTGCAAAAAATAACAGGGCAGGAGATAGAAGGCCTCCTGTTAAAAAAGAAGAAGACCTGAGTAGTTTAAGTGTGAATGATGCATTGAGTGCATTAAAAAAGAAGTTTGGAAAATAATTTTAATAATCTCTGTTATTGTGTTGGCACTGATATCTCAACAAGCAAGTGCATTAATCCTTCGGCTCCCAGAGTTCAACTTTGTTCCCTTCAAGATCAAGTATGTGAACAAACTTGCCGTAATCGGTATCTTCAATTTTATCAAGAATGGTTACGCCTTCTTTTTTAAGTTGCTCTACCAATGCTTCTAAATTTTCTACTCTGTAGTTAATCATAAACTCTTTTGTTGATGGCTCAAAGTATTTGGTGTTTTCCGAAAAAGGATTCCATACTGTAAGTCCTTTTTTATTGCTGTCATCTGCATGTCTCCATTCAAAGTTGGTTCCGTAGGCACTGGTTTCAAAACCCAAATGGGATTTATACCATTCGTTGACTGCTTTGGGATCTTTGCATTTAAAGAAGATGCCGCC